>JAUISX010000009.1 GCA_030434245.1 Porphyromonadaceae bacterium W3.11 | reverse complement strand
GCCTACCACTTATCTATTTGGATCCAACCCTAAACGCAATAACCACTATTGATATGGCAAAGAAAAAGAGTAAAAAACCAGCTCAGACTGGCACCGTGATACAAGATTTGGTGATTAAGCCCATCCGTAGAAATGTGTGGGAGGCAAGTGCTTGGCGCTCGGCACTACGTAGTGCTGACTACGGTCGCCCATCCACCCTCTATGATATGTATGATGATATGCTGCTCGACCCCTACCTATCGCATGGGGTGGATAAGCGTACCAATGCAGTGGCTCTGGCCGATTTGGTGTTTGCAGATAGCAAGGGCAAACCTGTAGAGGTGATGGATGACCTGATGGATACAATTGCTTGGGAGGACCTACTCAAGGAGATTGCCAAGTCAAGGTTTTATGGCCGCTCTGCTGCGGAGCTGAGCTTTAATGACGATGGGCTTGTAACTTCTGCCATCCCTACCAAGCACATCTCCTTGGAGCGGAAGGGTATCATCATCGACCTCGCCAACGAAGAAAAGGTAATCCCCTACGAGGGGGAGCGCTCGCTGATCGTTTGCGGTAAGCCACGCTACTGGGGGCTAATCCTCAAAGGCATCCCGTATGCTATCTTTAAGCGAGGGGGCTTTGGCGACTGGGCACAGTGGATAGAGTTATTCGGCATGCCGATGCGTATCGGTAAATACAACTCTTACGACCAAGCCTCACGACGGGTACTCGAGCAGGCTTTGGAACAAGCTGGATCTGCTGCCTATATGGTGGTGCCTGACGGTGCGGAGATAGATATTCGGGAGACCAAAGCCACCAATGGTATCAGCTTTGACCAATTCCGCAAGGCTTGTAATGAGGAGATATTGATTAGCCTGCTGGGGCAAACGCTCACCACCATTGCAGGGGATAAGGGGGCACGCTCGCTGGGTGAGGTGCACATGGAGGTGGAGGAGTCGCTATTTAAGAGCGACCAGAAGTATGTGCAGCGAATACTCAATAGTCAGGTGTTACCTTTCCTTGAGGAGCGAGGATTGCCCGTCAGTGGAGGTCGATTTGTCTTCCCAAGCTCCGTGGAGCAAACATCGGTGAATGACTTGGTGCAGCTCTCTACACTAATGGCGATACCTGAGAGCTACCTACGGGACCGATACGGCATACCTGCACCAGATGGAGACGAGCCAACCACAGGCAAAAAGGAGGAGCCAAAGCAAGAGGAGGAAAAGCCTGAAGAAGAGGAGCCGAAGGAGCCAAAAAAGGAAGAGCAACCCGATAAAAAGCTGCATGATGTAACTCTTGCAGCTTCAAAAAAAAAAGCCCAGAAAGTTCGGACGCCTTGGTGGCTGAAATTGAAGCACTCTATTACGGGGAACATTCAACTTGCTGACGACTACTCCATCAATATCGACAAACTCTTTGAGGAGGCACTCAAGGAGGTATATGGGGAAGCACTTGTGGAAGAGTCCAAGAAGACCCTCTCTCCATCGCTTTTTAGAGTAACCAATGATCCTCTCCAGCATGCGGTGGACTCTGCATTCGCATCGCCTGAGTTTGGAAAGCCTGAGCAGGGCTTCCTCGACCAGTTTAAGTACAATACGGGCGTTTTTGCAGCCTTTAAGGCGCATGCCGAGCAGAAGCTATTGGTATCTATGCTCCTTGATGAGGAGGGCAATCTACGCTCATTTAGAGAGTTTCGCAAGGCCGTTAAGGCGGTCAATATCCAGTGGAATGAACAGTGGTTGCGTACCGAGTACAATACCGCCGTACGCTCAGCCCGCTCTGCCGCCAACTACCAAGATGCCCTCCGCTCGAAGGACACTTATCCTAATCTGGAGTACCTCATCAGTAGTGCTCGTGATAAACGAGATGAGCACCTCGAATTAGTTGGAACCATTCTACCGATAGAGGACCCATTTTGGGATATCTACCTTCCGCCGTGGGACTGGAATTGCCAATGCAGCTTCCGCCCTACAGATAAGCCTGCAACGGGTGTGCCTAAGATCACCCAAATGATACCTCCAACATTCCAAAACAATCCAGGCAAAACTGCCGAGTTCGTTAAGCTTAACGAACACCCATACCTCAAGGGCAAGGGCGTAGCCACCTGCCCCGAGTGCCGCCGACAAGGACTGGTGTCAAGTGGCTCTGGCGACGAGCTCTGCCAGATGCACCAGCAGGCAAGGGAAGAGCATGTACAAAAATTAGACTCTAAAGAAACAACAAAAAGACTTTTAGCTGTCCTTAGACCCAAGGAGGTTCGCTATCCTGAATTTAAGGGAAAACTCGGTAAATTCGTGCGAAATTCTGTCACTGAGAATATGCGTTACGGCGAATTGTACCCCATTAAGAAAGAGGTTCTTGAAAATATTGATGAGTACTTGAACGCAGAATACATGCACAAGTTCAAAAAAAATGTAAAGAGAAGCAAGGATAACTATGTCTTAGGCTACCATAAATTTACAATTAAATACAAAGGGAATAATCCGATAGGAAAGGATAGAAACATTGAACTGCAATTTGAAGAGCGGGAAACGGGTGAAATAGTCTTCCACTTCATAAAGCTGATATAAAAAGAAAAGTGGTAATAACCCGTCACCACTCTGTTCGTCGCCAGGGGTCGCAGTTATCACCACTTCTTTGATTTCTCACCACAAAGGTACGTAAACAATTTAATATGAACAAACAATGGATATTCAGGAGTTTGCAGTAGTAATCGAGACGAAGAATAAGCAGCTACAAGAGTTTATCCGCTCGCAGGCGGTAAAGGATATTGTGGGCACGGAAGCTGTAGCACACTTCAAGCGAAGCTTCGAGGATGAGGGCTTTACCGATGAAACGCTCAACCCTTGGAAGGAGGTGGAGCGACGGAAGCCCGAATCGCCCTGGTATGGGCACTCTGGGCAAACGGGGAAGTTTAGTCCAGAGCGGACCAGCGCACCCATCCTGAATGGCGAAACGGGGCTCCTCAAAAACTCTATCCGATACACCTACCTACCTGATGGGGTGCGGGTCTCGAATAGTGCTCCTTACGCTGCGGTGCATCAGTACGGCCAACCAGCAAAGATCTACGGCAAAAAGCCATTCACCATGCCAACACGCCCATTTATAGGGCGTAGCAAGGTGCTCATGCGTAAAATCGAAGAGAAAATATATAGTAAAATATTAGACATCGTAAAGAAATGAAAGCAATTTACACCGCCCTCCTCGGGCAACTACAGACCATCACTCAGCTTAAATACATCGACATGGATACGGGGCAGCTCGAAGTGGGCTTCGCGGAGACCAAGCGACCACCCATCGCCTACCCAGCCGCACTTATTACTATTTCTGTGAACCGCCAGCAGGACATTACTGAGGTCTCCCAGCTCTGCAATGCGAGGGTAACAGTCCGTATCGCTGACGATACCGCTATGCGAACTGCAGCGCACCAATCGCAGCGGTCGAGGTCACTACAGATTTACGACCTTGTGGAGGAGGTGCGGGAGTGCCTGCAGGGATATACAGGCGAAGAAACCTTTAGTCCTCTCTCTCGTATCAGTCAGGAGAGGGAGCGTCAGAGCAATGGTTTATTTGTCTATCGGATAGACTTTGAAACAACCTTTAAACAGTAGTTAATCAAAGAGCGAACGTTGGCGTGGCATCGTTGGATTGCTTTCGCTCTCTTTAGCCCGCTGTAAGTAGCGGTAGAAGGTGCGGCGGCTCATCGGGTAGATGTGTTGGACAATAGAGCGGTACACCCACTCTTTGGAGCGATCTTGCCGACCTGGCTCATAGTTCGCCTCCACAATCTCTTGTATGATCAGCGACATCTTACGTGTATTTCTGTGTACTTTTCCCATCCCATCTACCTTCTTCTCACAAATATAACGTTTATTCAGCAAAAAGCAGAGTGGGACGTGCCTCACGGCATATCCCACTCCTCATTAATCACTTTACAATTATGAAAAAAAGAAATTATTAATATCCAAAACATCCCTCATAGGGGTTGCATTTTTCCTCGTTCGTGCCCTCATCGATGAGCCTTAGAGCCTCCTTCCAGCCGGGGAAGCCACCGAGGTTACGATCATCAATGTAGAGGTCGGCACTTTTCGGCAATCATTCGAGTAGCGCTCGAAGTTCTCTCGAGCGTTACAATTGATGTTGTCAAAGGGGATACCCTTCTCCAGCAAAAAGTTAATGGCATCGGTCTGATCTTGCCCCTCTCTGCACGTCCATATAATAAGATGATGCCCCCGCCTCTTCAGCTCCTGCATGGCATCCCTTGCACCATTCACCACTACTCCAACTTCTGGGTATGGGCTGGCATTTATTACGCCATCAAAATCTACTGCTATTACCATCTTCCTCATACTCATCTTCAACCTCCCTTTGTTTCTCTCTCAATCTGTCTCTTAACTCACTTTTCCAGTCGCTTAAGCTGACCGTCACAGCCTCATAATCCGCATTTCTTAACGAGGTCTGCATATCATTTATAAATGAAAGGTCCGCCCTAATCGCTTCTATGCTATTCCTATCTTTTTCCATATCGTTTATAATATTGAGGGGGTGCCAGGAGTGATTTTTTGCTGCTTTGCTCCCTAGGTTGATGCCACTGCATTTCACCCCCTCATGTTAATTACCAAAACATATTCTCATCCTTTATGATTATCTTAGCCTCGCTATTGCGATATTTCGCCCTTGGCGCAATCAAATTAAGAGTTTCTTGCGCTGAGTAATATGGACGATTGATTTCCCACAGATGAAGGAGGTACTCCTTCTTATTACGTTTCGGCGAATCGATATGACTACTTGTCGTACGCTGATTGTTACTTATTTCAATATTACCCATAACAGTTACATTTTCCTTACATTTCACTCACTTCGCCCACTTCTGTCATGGATAAGGGGACTGTTGTCCAGCCGTTATGGTCATCTTTGATTTCGCAGCGAATGTATCGCTTCGAAAGGGTAGGTAAATAGCTTTCCTCAATGATCTTCACGGCTTCCAGGAACTCCTCCGATTTTGTTTCTTCGGCGATACGTCTCAGCTGAATCACTCGACTAGCTTTGAGATTCCCCTTACTGTCCTTAGAAAGTAATCGGAATACCATATCCACCAGGGCTTTGCTCTTGTCATCGCCCACTAGGCTCTCTAGGTACTTTCGGACCATCTGAATACCGTCGTCCACTGTGTCACGGTATCCGTCGATAGTGTGATAACCAAGAGTTACCCTCATGGTGCTATCGGAATTGGTGAAAGTGTGTGAGCGCTGCCCCTCGCTGACCAAGCCCAGTACATCGCCTTTCATGCGAATCAGCTCCTCGAACTGCTGAAATACTCGTTCCTTGCTCATGCCTAGCCCATCACTGACCTGCTGAAGGCTTGGCACCACGGCCTGTAACGTCTCATCGACTAGTTCACGATAGGCGTCGCGGTTCTGCTGACGAGTGTTCTCCTCCTCTTTCTTCTTTTTCCACGCCTTGTACTCCTCAAATTCTTTTCTCTCTTGCTCTGTCATGGTACTCATTGTTATATCATATTTGATTGTTAATTATAATTACCTCTTTTTATCATTTGTGCCGTAGTCACATTCGTGTAATAGACGCACTTCCTCTTTTTATCCTTTTGGGGCTCCACCACGGTCACCTCCTCCTCTTTTTCTTTCTTCTTCTTTCGGTTGATCGCGTACATCTTTCGTCTGAGTTTTTCGAGCTCCTCCTCATTGAGCTGGTGGAACTCCTTGCCCGCAATTCGCGACTGACTTACGAAGCGATTCACTGCCTCCCAGTCGCTCGTATCGATGCCATAGCTTTTCAGTAGCTTAAGCACAGCCGAGCGTTTACGCCTCTTTTCGGGATTGGCTTTGGAAGGCTTGAAGCCTGTCTGCTTTCTCAGTTCTGCCCTGAGCTTCACGAGCTCACCACCTGTGAGCTCACGCAAACTATTTGTCCTCCCATCGGAAACACTTTCGCACATCACACGTTTAAGCTCCTCTGCTTCCAGCTCTCCTGCTAGCTTATTAATCATCGCCCAGATGTCGCTATATCCTCTCATTACCCTCTTATATTTAGTTGTTCACTGACAGTGTAGGCCACCATCCTATCGTAAGGCCCCATCATCACTCCTGTCACCATCCGATAGACCATCGCCATAGTCGCCACCTCAGAGTAATTCATACTGATAGTGTACTTTTCCTTCTGACTCAGGAGACGTTGCCCGAGTCTCTGTGATAGTTGCACCAGGTTGAAGAATTTTCCCTCCTCTTCCTGAGTGAGTCCCTTTCTCGCCTCGAAAAAGGAGACAGCTATCAGTGTGACCATCGCCACACTTCTTAGTTCAGCAAAGGATAACTTCATTTTCTTTCTCTCGTGCATAATCCGCAGACGGCTGTTGTACACTGTTCTTTCTTCTATACTATTCATCGTTTCCTTTTTTATTGCTCTTTTCCCCAATAAATCTCTGCCTTCTCCTTCCAAATGTCGAACTCGCCTCGCTCACCGATAAAGCGGCCCTTACTGAAAGCCCTATACCCTTCCACCCATATCTTTAAGGAGGCATCGTACATCACACTCACTGCTTCGTTGCCTGCTGGGTTATTGCCACTGGCATGGCTGATGAAAATAAGCAGGTGCTTCGGGAAACGCTCCTTGAACTGGATGTAATCGATATAACTCATGCGGGTGTATTGAAAGGAGTCGATAATCACGATGCGTGGGCTCCGCTTTTTCTCGAGTCGCTCTCCGAGCTCCTCCATACTTTCGCTGATAATTCGTAGGGAGCCGTTCACCTCCATCATCCCAAATCGCTTGAGGGTGTTCGCCATGGTGAGGCCTGTGCCCTCCTCCAGCGAGTTAAATAGCACAATGCCATACTTGCAGAGCTCCTTGGCGAGCATCATCGTAAACGAACTCTTGCCATTGCCACTCTTGCCCCATATAATCCAAGTGCCACACTGCTCTGGCTTGCCGAAAAAGGCTTGCCACTCCTCTGACAGCTCAAAGGTTTCCAGCTTCTGATTGAGCACCTGACTCACCGATAATGCTTGCTTTGCCATATTATTCTCCTATATCGTCCGATTTATCCGTTTATAGTCGCGGATAAATCCGTTAGTACTTCCCAATAAATCCGCTAATAGACGCGGATGCCTTCCTGATGCTATTCACCATACATTTCAGCATTCTATACTGATGCTTTAGCATTTTCCCACTCATCTTTTAATAACTTGTTTATTTTATTTGCTTCCTTCGCTAATCTCTTATGCCCATGATCGCGATATAGTAGATGAAGCTCTCGTGAACCCTGCACAGTATAGTAGACCTGATCGTAAGTGTACTCTGGCATAGTTGCTGCTATCTCAGGTAACGTCATATTTGACTCGATAAGCACTTTAAGCCTATTAGTATCAATCTCTGGAGCCTCTGAGAGTAGTCGCTTACGCTCCATCTCCTCCTCCCATCTCTTCTGTCGGGCATCATAAAGTTGTTCCCAATTTTTATGAACTTTCCAAAGGACGAGACTTCGAGAAATCGTAGCTCTATCAATTCCTGTAACTCTATATATTTCGTTGATAGACACCCCATATCTGTAGAGTGTCACAATCGTATCCTTTTTCTCCTCTACGTGTTTTGCATTCGTAAACGTACCCGAATTTTTTCGTGGAGGGCGTCCTAATAACACTCCCATCTTTTTTCGTAGTGCCAAACCTTCCAGCGTTCTTTGCTGTATGAGCTGTCTCTCAATCTCGGATGCCAATCCAAACGCAAATGCAAGTACCTTAGATTGAATGTCATTACCCATGTGATACCCCTCCTTTACAGTGTGAATTTCCCCTCCCAATTTCATCACTTTATTCAGGATCTCCATTACCATTAAGAGATTTCTACCGAGCCTACTGATCTCGCTAGAAATGAGTATATCACCCGCCTCCATTTGATTAAGAAGCTCCCCTAAGTGTCTTTTTGCGTAATCAACACCACCTGATACGCCATCATCCACTACATACTCATCAATAACCCACCCCTTATCCTTCGCGTATTCATCAACCCCCTGCTTTTGACTATTTATATCCTGCTCCGAAGAGCTCACTCTTAAATAACCGTATATCATAATCCTAGTATTTCTTTTATTTTTTCTTCGTTGTTAGGTCTTTTATTTGCATAATCTGCAAGACTCTCATCCTCTTTTAAGGCACCCACCTTTTCAAGCCTTTCTATCACTTTAACGATATCAAAGACTGGTCTTTTATGCATTTTTGTTAGTTGTATATCTATATAGTTGATACTTCCTAGCTCGTGTGCGATCTCTGGAAAGCACCGATTAAACTCTTTTTTCGCTAAGCCCCAATCCAACTCCATATCACGCCCTAAGTTTCAACACACACTTTTTCACCCGCCTCAAATCAAAATCAAATTGCTCTGCATCTCTAATCACATTATTGATAGTTGATTCATTTGTTATTCCATTTCCTGACTTTCCCCATATAATCCAAGTTCCACACTGCTCTGGCTTGCCGAAAAAGGCTTGCCACTCCTCTGACAGCTCAAAGGTTTCCAGCTTCTGATTGAGCACCTGACTCACCGATAATGCTTGCTTACTCATAATTCACTATCTTTGTAGCATTATTAACTAAAACAAATTCACCATGGTACAATTAAGTATGTTTACAGAGGTTTATGTCTCAGGAGGTGCGTCCGAGCTCTCTTCCGAAGATGTTCATCTACTAAAGCAGACCCTTCAGGGCTTCCGCTACATCCTTGAGCTCTTTGGTTTTGACCCTGAACTTCTACAGGTTGGGTACAAGAACTGGGCTTTTGATTTTCGCTCTGCTCCTGAGGACGAGATACATCCACGTTTTTCAAGAGAGTGCACGCACTTTCATTGTTGGGACATTGATGTGGAAATACAGGTCGAGAATCTAAGTAAAGCCTATCGAATGTCGGCCCTAATGGAGCAGCTACACGCGTCCCTTCAGTATTGCATGCCGAAGGATAATGTTGAGGTCTCAAATCTGGACTTGCGATTGGACGGCACCCCTCTATTACCTTCAATATAAAATCAATTGTTTTAGGGTCATCAGCACTTATCGCTGATATATTTACCTCTGTTCTTTCGTTCGTCTGTATTACTTTAATATCCATAATTCACTTCTTTTTTTCTCGGAGAGTTTTTTCACGCTCTCGGAGAGTTTTATATTTTTCTTGGAGTTCAACATTTATAAATGCGGGTTAATCAGTTTCTATAAACGGGTAAATCCGTTTGTACACACGGATTTCTCCGTTTGTACACACCGTTACTCACGCCCTTAACTTCAACACACACTTCTTTACTCGTCGCAGGTCAAAATCAAATTGCTCGGCATCTCTAATCACGCTATTGATGGTGGAGTCATCGAGGATGCCATTCGCCTTGCAGATACCGTAGATATCGCTCGGAGTGGTTTTGTCCACCACATAAAACCTCCGACCAATCCTCGAGTGTAGCTCGTTGTACCCTCGTTTGTTATGTCTTAGCCCGCTATTCATACGCTTTTCGATGTAGTCGGTGCTAAGCATCACGATACCACAGTGCCCCTCGAGGTGATTATAAATGGTAACGCAATAGAGTAGGATGCTATCTATCAGCTTGTCGGCTTCGTCAAGTATCAAGACTGGGTTATTTTTATTCCTAAGCACCTCAATCAAAAATTCAAGTCGGGCCCGCAAACCACTCTCCACACTCTTCTCACCGAGGGCGGATAGACAAGCATCGAGGAAATCCGAACGCTTCATATCCTCACTGCACAACACATATACGGCATTGGCATTGCGGGCAGAGTAATTGCGGGCAGTAGTGCTTTTACCTGCTCCAGCGTCAGCCACCAACCAAGTACAGCTTGATTTATCTTGTGAGTCTTTGATCACGGCACATATCTCCTGATATGCCGCAGTCTCCACCTCCACCCATCCATCGCTCTTGGTGCAGAGCTTGGCAAATAGGCTACTCCACATCTCATCCGATATCACCTCATCTCTATTGCCTCGGATGATATCGCCAACGGTGGTGGTACCGATAGCGAGGTGGTTAGCGGCCTTTCGCTGTGAGCCTAGTCGTGCCACCAGCTCTTTAAGTTTAGTTCTAATAAGTTCTTTATTCATAATTAGTAGTAATGTTTTTATATTATAATTTCTCGATTAGTTTTCCTTTCATTTCTTGATTGGTGAGTGGTCGTACATCGGACCAATCCATCTTACTCTCTACCTTCTTAATCACCGCCAGCGATGTGGTGGCATTCTTAAGCGAAATAGTAACATCATCCACTTTGGCAAGCTCTTGTGCAAGCTCCACAGCACGCTCATTATCCGCCTTGGATGCCCCAAGCATACGTGGGTAATTGCTCTGCTGATGTTGCTGATACTTGATGTCGATGGCCTTGCCAATCGCATCCCTACGCACCCGCATCTCCTTATCCGCATCTAGGACCTTCTTGGTTAGTTCGTCATCCTTCGCGGTGCGGTCTTCTGCCGCCATAGCCACTTTAATGGCTGGGTGTAGATAACGCTCAAACCTCCACACATCGCCCTTATCCACTCGGTAGATGGCGATTTTCGTAAGGTCCAGAGGGTCATACTTCACGCCAAATTGTCGGCGGGTGTTGCTCATACGCCACTCGATATCAATTTCGCCATCGGGTGTATAGGCTTCGTAATAATACTCCTTATTATCCTCTGTAATCGTAAGCCCGCCCTGCAGGAAGGTGCTTTGCCTTGGTCGCTTCTCCCAGAATAGTTCCACATAATCTTCGGTGGTGAGCTCCATACGATCTGGATTGACCCGCTCTACTTTGTACAGCTGCTCACGGGTAAACTCGCCCTCTACCACTTGGCTATTCCACTGATGGATGCAATTACTTGTAAATTCTTTCAAGGTTTCATAGGTCGGTAATTTGTCGAGATTAGCATTAATCCACTCAAGGTTGGCTGCGCTCA
>JAUISX010000008.1 GCA_030434245.1 Porphyromonadaceae bacterium W3.11 | reverse complement strand
CCCGTGGTCTGAAGTGTCGCTTTCTCATCATCAGTGAATTTGTACCCCAAATATGGGTAATCGAGCTTCGGTTCCTTGCGGATGTTGTGGATGGCTAGACCAATCTCGCCATTCTCATTGGTGCGAAGGGCGAGACGAGCATCTGTGTAGATGCTCTCATTGCCAGCCTTAACCGCAATGGTGACAAGGTCGGACTTCTGCCAATTGAGGAGCTTCTCTAGCTGTCCGCTCTCCTCTAGTCGTTCCTTAGTGACTCCAATGGTCTCCAACTGCTTCCAATCCACCTTATCCTCGGGAATGGCTGTCGCCTTCTTCTGCATAGGGAGAAAGTCCTCAAAGTGAACCTGACTCTTCTCCAGCTCAGCCTTTATCTTTGGGTCTTCTCGCTCAGGCAGCATGGTCTTGAGTGCATCCACGCTCTTCTCTACTCCTTGAGCTGCCACCTTGTACAGCCCGAAGTGGGTCGGGTTATTGAACTGCCTAAGGAAATTGGTCATAAAGTTCTTCAGCAGACCATCCTTATTGTTGAACTTTAGAAAAGCGGCTTGGTTGGCATCTATAGGCTCAGTCGTTTTGAGCTTACCCTGCTTATCCATCCCCGTTACTACAGATAGCTTACCAGCCGCTTTCTCACTCTTTACCTCTGTGCGATCCTCCAGAATCAGCACATACTCCTGATTGTTGTCATTCTGATTCATCTCTCATATTTACTTAGTTAATAATCGACTTCTAAGCAAATATATGGGAGATGGCAATGCGATTTTCTTTCGGTTAAACAGAGGGAATTAAAATTATAAGACAGGAAGAATTTGCCAATTTTTTCCTGCTCCTTTAGTGCAAGCAGGGATTTAATATGGAGAAAAGACTCTTTTGAATCCGTTTTGGACCTCTCTCCATTAATGATGCAGTATTATGAAAAATGCTTTATATTGTGGAATATACATAAGCACTATTCTTTCAATTTAAACCACGTAATTACACTTCAATATCCAGACGGTAGCCTATACCACGAACGGTGCGAAGACGAATCTTACGATCATTGATAGGGCTTTCCTTAGGGATGAAATCGCTGTATATAGACTTGAAGTAGAACTGATCGAAGAATTTTTACCCCATACTTTGTCGATGATTTCTTCGGACTTTATCTCCTGACCTATCTTGTCCATTAGAAATCGCAGAATAACTGCAGGAATAGGACTTATAGATATCGCTTCTCCATTAGGATAGAAAATCACCCCTTTTGAAAATGAAACCTTAAGTGTTGAGAGTGCCACTAAGTCATTATAAGAGTACTCTGGTGCACGATAATGTTCTTCTTTCCTTTTTTTGAGATGTAAATTGATGTATGCCTCGAGGAGATTTGCCGTAAGAGGCTTACCTACAAATGCCTGTGCTCCTGCAAGAATGCCCTGCTCTCTAGTATCGACATCAGTGCTTGAAGATATCAGTATTATTGGTAGCTGAGGGTAGAGTTGTATTACCTCTTTGCAGAGCTCAATTCCACTCTTCGTGCCCAGCCCTAAGTCAATATCCATAAAGACTAAGTCGGGCTGAAAATTGCTTAAGACATTGGTCAGTCCCACGCCATTATTCATATACATGATTTCATAGCCCATAGTTTTCAGCTGTTCGCTGATTTCAGCTCCAAAGTAGAGCGTATCATCTATTAGTAAAATCTTAGTTTGATTCATGCTTTTATCGGCACATTGATCGTAAATTTACTACCTCCTTCAATTTTCTCATAGAGGAGACAGCCACCCAAAGCATTCATGATGCGTATTGCGGTGATGAGTCCCACCCCATGCCCTGTGATGATACCATTAACTGTCTCTATACTATTTTTCTCAGAGAAGCAGACCTTCTTCCTTGCGATTGGAAGCCCTCCACCATTGTCCGAAATAGAGATAAGAAGCATTTCTTCCTTCTCCACCACATCAACCGCTATCTTAGGGCTTTCTCCCGAGTACCTAACTGCATTGTCCATCAGAATGCGTAGCAATATCGTAGTGTGCTCGATGGGCAGGTTGTAGCTCTTATCGGTATTTGCATTGATGGTAAAGTAGGGAGAGATTGTGGAGTAGGTAGAAATAAGTTCGTCCTCTATCTGCTCTATTGTGTCTATTAGATAGTCCTCCTCAAAGTCACTTTCATTGCAATATGTGAGCTTAGGAATCGTCAGTAATTCATCCACTTTAGTAACCAGACGATCTATTTGCAGATTGCCTTCATTGACTTGAGTAGCTATATCGATCTCTTTTTCAGCCATTGTGATATGAATACGCTCCAATAGAGCTTTGGTATAGGAAAGGGGAGTCTTGAGGTCATGAACCAGCCCAAAGAAATATTGCTCATTTACTTTTTGGTAGTGTCTCTCCCTCTCTATCTGACGGAGCAGTCTCGCAAAGCTTATACCAATGATCAGCGTTATTACAAGAACGATGAAGAGTAGCAATATTAGCCCCTTTTGCTCTGGTAACATATCGGATTTACCCCACATCTTGATAACGTGGCTATCACTATCGATGACGATAGGATATTCACTTCTAAAGCTATAGATTCCCCATCCTTTACTCTTCAGTTCACGAGTTAGTTCTTGCTTATCTATTCTACTTCCCTCAATAGACACCGTAAGTGATGTGAAATTTAGGTTAGCACCATTTACCAGCAATGAGTCTGTAAAAGAAGAGAGGAATTTAGGGTCTTCAATAATTGCATGTGTAATCATCAGCATTTCTAATCCATCACTTAATTTGGTGTCAAGCGTAGCAACTTTAAAACCAACAGGAATAGAATCGCTGTCTATAGGCTTAAGAGCAAAACTGGGATATTCAGAATTGGTCATTTTCGCAAGAAATTTTTCTTGCCCATATTTTTTAGCAGAATTGATTAGGAGTTGATCAATCTTCTTCTGAATAGTATTTTGAGTCATATGGTATTCATTAGCAATCCTATACCCTTCGAAAACTATAAGGGACAGCATTGCTATACAAACCAGGAGTATATTTCGTTGTATTGCTATTTTAGAGGACATATTTCATATTATTTATATGATAACAGTTATAATAGACCAACCCACAAATATAAGCAAACCATTCCAATTCCAACCTACTGAATCTAAAGATGTTTTTTGCTTAAATAATCGTTTAGATTCGATAGGGGAATTCTTAAATAATATCTCTATGTTTGAGGAGTAATAACATCTACTAATTTTATATTAGCATTATGAAAGAGATATTATCAACAACTGAGCTATCAATAGTAACTGGAGGCAATGGAAACTCTAGTGCAGAGGAAAAAGGAATGGTTGTCATCATCAATGGGAAAAAATACATCCTTTTGCCAAATGGGGTAGTAATTCCATTAGAGGAATATTAAATGCAGAAAAGAATATTTCCTGTGTGAGAGAAAGTCTACGTTGGTATAGTTTACTCATGAACACCTTGGTGGGATTAAACAATTAGGACAGAATTTGGGCGTTTTTCTGTGCAAATAATGGAAAAACTATAGTGTAATACAACTTTATGAAAGTGAATGAATAGGCATATTAGATGAATACAAAGACTATAGTAGTTTCAGGTATATAAGAGATACTGATAGAACTTACTATTGAAATACAAATAGGAAAAAATATCTACAGAGCTCGTAGAGTAGAGGTTGGTACGCCTCGAAAGCGGAGGACGTGTCCTCCATTTATTGCATAAATCTTGCGTTACTGATCATAATGCAAAGAGAAAGCAACATAACCGACTATTATGGTACAAAACAGTCCAGACCTTACTGTAAAAGGGGCGGATATCGAAAAGCCTAAAGAGTAGATAGTATAACACAACTCTAACATTTAGTAATTATGAATACGTTTTCTTTAGAGGAGCTTAATTCTCTAGACTTAATTGAGATTAAAGGTGGCATGGGTTCTGCAGATTATGAAACAATTCAGAATCAATGCCCTAATGAAGTTGCTGGCTGTGCATGTACTATTAAAATAGAACGTGGCACACAAACTCAAAATTAATTCTTTCCTGTGAGCTTTTAAGCTAGTCTTGTAAAACAATGGAGGTGCATTTTTGCACCTCCTATAATTATAATTAATGATATGAAAGAAAGTCAATATAATTATTACTTCGAAAAAGAAGAATTCTCATATTTTTTCAATGGATTAAATAAAACTTATTTCAGGATTCCAATTGAATTGGGTAAAAAAATACAGCTTTCTTTAAAGTCTGATATAGATTCATTTTTCCGAATTGGAAATTTTGGAGAGAAACTTTATAATGAAGGGTTTATTGTTGATGATAATAAGAATGAACTTAAAGAGATTTTTCGACGAAAAGAATTAGAAAAAACTAAAAAAGATTATTTCTTGGTAATCCTTCCAACATTAAATTGTAATTTTAGTTGCTGGTACTGTATACAAGATCATATCGAATCAGTAATGTCTGATGAGACAATTGATAAATTAAAAAAGCATATTGAATACATGATTAATGATATGAAAATTGAATCATTGCACATTGAGTGGTTTGGAGGCGAGCCTTTTATGTATTTCAATAGAGTTATCAAACCAATTGCCAGCTTTGCACAGAAAATTTGTTTAGAAAATAATATCGATTTTGAACATTCTGCCACAACTAATGGCTTCTATTTGACTAAGGATATATATTCTGACCTAAAGGCTCTCGAACTAAGAAGATTTCATATCACATTAGATGGTAATAAGTTGAAGCATGATGAAGTGAAATATTGTGACGATTGTGGTTCTGCTTTTACACAGACCCTTACAAATATCAACGGGATATTATCCTACGATCCCAATGCTAACTTAATACTCCGTATAAATTATACCAGTGATAATTTAGACCGTTCAATAGTGAGCGATGTCAATCAACTTATACAGCCTGCTAATAGAGGTAGAGTACTAGTAAATCTAAAAAAAGTCTGGCAAGTGAAATGCACAGATGAATTAAATGATGAAGTAAAAGACATCAGATTAGAGTTTGAATCCAGTGGATACAAAGTCACTAAGCTCGAAATAATCACAAATTTTTTAACTTGTTATGTAGAGCGAGATTTTTACAATGCCATAAATTTCAATGGAGAAGTGGTGAAATGTACAGCAAGTGATGATTTACATACAGGTATCCCTTATGGGGTATTGGATGAAACAGGTGAAATTAAATGGGATCCTGACCATTTGAGAAAATTAAGAGAGAGGAACCTTCCAAAACCGTGTAGTACTTGTCATTACTTGCCAATATGTATGGGACCATGTCCGCACAAAAATAATTTGAATAACAATACTTTCATTTGTAAATTTTCTGATATTAAAAAAGTAATTCCTGAAATGATCATGTCATATATTGATTCACACTATGCATTATGAAACGAAACCATATTATTATATTTTTTGTAGTCGTTATATGTGCATTACCCACATCTTCTTTTGCACAATATGAGATTAAAGGTAGATGTATTGATGAACTTAATAATGACCTTCCATCAGTCCTTGTTAAATTGTATGATGAAACAGGAGGAAAACTAATCTCGAATGTTTTATCAAAACAAAATGGGGAGTTCGTTTTCAATAATATTGAAAGCAAACGGTATTCTCTTCGGCTTTCATTTGTGGGATACATGAATATTGATACATTATTGCTTGTAGATAAAAATATTGATATAGGTGTAATACAGCTTAACCCAGATTCGAAAATACTAGATGAAATAGTGGTGACTGTGCAAGACCTCGAGAGTTTTGGAAATAGAGATGAGATTCGATTGTCGTCAGATGCAGTTAAGGTAGGGAATAACGCTCTTGATGCAATAAGTAGTTTGCCGCAGTTTAAGAAAAACGCGTTGGATGACCAGCTTAAAACTGTCGATAATAGATCTATACTGATTCTTATAGACGGGAGACGTTCAAACAATAGGGAGCTACAACAGTTATCAGCAGAAAATATAAAGAAACTAACCTATTATAGTGAACCACCGGCTAGGTTTGCCCAAGAAAATTTTGGAGCTGTCTTAGAGATTCAAACAAAAAGACAAAAGTCAGAAAGTCATTTTCTTTATTTAGATACCAAAAACTCCTTCACTACAGGGTATGGCACCAATATGATTAACTATACATATACAAATGAGAAAAATCAACTTACTTTGGCTTATTTCCATGACTATCGATCACTCAACGATAATAGAATGAATAATTACTATAAATATAGTAATAAATCAATCAACGAATATAAAGGTAATCCAGGTAGTTATCGTGGGATATATCATATTGCTCAAGTTAGATATAGTAGATATTTTGTGAACGATGCTTTCTTAACGTCGCAAGTTCAGTATAATGGAAATCCCGGACATGAGAAATACAGTCAAGAAGTAATAAAAATAAACAATGGTTCAACAACACTAGGTAAGAGTGAGCGAGATCTCAGAAGTAATTATAATAGCTGGAGTTTAGATTTGTATTACCACCAGCCTCTAGGTGAAAATAAAGTATTAGGAGTGAATCTAGTAAATTACCTAACAAATTCAAGTTCCGATAATGTTTTGAACAGAACAATGGACAGTAATTTAGATGATTATAACTATGTTTATCGGAATTTGACAAAGAACAATTCTGTCTCCTCTACGGCTGAGATTTTATATAGAAATAATGCTTGGAACTTTGGGGTTCGTAATTCGTACAACTATTTGATTCAGACCATAGGAACAGAATCAGATACGAACCAGAAGATTACAAAAAATACATTATATGGATATGCTGACTACTCCGGTAGAATGAATAAGCTCAGCTATAATGTAGGAGTAGGCGTCGAATATTCTTTATACAAGAGTAGAAATAATCAGCCGTCTCATTATGTAGTGCCAAGACCATCATTTACTTTAAATTACAAGTTGTCCCCAGGCAGTTCAATACGGTTTGTATCGGTAATACAGTCTACTTTACCTTCACTTGGATATCTTGCCGATTCTCGTATTGCTATTGATGAAAAATATTTCTTTAAAGGAAACCCAACGCTTAGACCATATTATATGTCTGTCAATAAACTGAATCTTCAGTGGAGCTCAAAAGATAATAACTATTATTTTTCCTCTTCATTAAATTATAATTACTCTGTAAAACCATTTGCGCCAGTTCTTAGATTTGAAGATAATCAGGTAGTAAAGACTTATGGAACTTTAAATAATAGTAAGTCGTATGGTTTGACGTTAAGTGGTAGTGCAAAACTCTTTAAGTATTTCACTCTTCAGCCGTTTTATCAACTAATCAGATATAAGTATAGCACTCCAAATCAAAGAATCAATCATACTGTACATAACGGCGGAATCGGTATTCAAGCGAGCTACAACGAATTCCAGTTTAATAATTACTTGAACTTCCCTTTTACAGATGTAAGTGGGGATTTCTACAAATCTGTTGGGATAAATAATTTTGCTTCTCTAATGTGGAAACATAAAGCAATTTCTTTGTCGCTAGAATGTCTTTATTCATTAAAACCAAATCGAACATACGTTAATCTGCCCAACTTTCAAATGGAGGAAAGTCTTATCTGGAACAATTTTAGAGGACTACTTAATCTGAAGTTTACTTACTACTTCCAAAAAGGTAAATCTAAGAAACAGACTAATGCATTGCTCAGCAATACTAGTAGTGATACTGGTCTCATTCGGGAAAATACGGCAAAATAATGTATCTATAAATAGAGAATAACTAAAGTGTACTTCTTACTTCAGAAAGATGCGATGGACTGTGGACCAGCGTGCTTGGCTATGGTGGTCAAGCACTATGGTCGCCATCCAGATCTTGAGCAGATCCGTGAGGATTGTGCTTTAGGGAAGGATGGGGTGTCTTTGCTGGGCATCAGTAAAGCTGCAGAGAAAAGAGGGTTACACTCGCTGGGTGGTCGTATTACACTTGAGACACTAGCAAATGAAGCTCCGCTCCCCTGTATTGCACATTGGAATCAGAATCATTTTGTAGTTGTTTATAAGATCAAGAGGCTTCGTAAGGGTAATTATAGGGTCTATGTCGCAGACCCTGGGAAAGGATTGCTCACTTACACCAAGGAGGAGTTTTGCGAGCATTGGGTGAGTACCAAGACTAATGGGGAGGAGAAAGGTATAGTCCTACTCTTAGAGCCGACAGATGAGTTTTACAGCCAAGAAGTGACTGATGGCGGAAAGCTCGAGAAAGGTAATCGGCTGACCTTCCTTTGGAGCTATGTCAAGAAGTATCGTAGGTATTTTGGTCAGATCATACTGGGGTTATTGTTGGGGTCGTTGATACAGCTCGTTTTCCCTTTTCTTACTCAGGCAATAGTTGACACTGGCATCGGAGGGCGTGATATTGGTTTCATCTGGCTGGTATTGCTGGCTCAGTTGATGCTCCTCTTTAGCCGTACAGCGATTAGCTTTATCCGCTCCAAGCTGCTGCTTCACATTTCTACTCGTATCAATATTTCCCTCATCAGTGACTTCTTCATCAAGCTGATGAAGCTACCGATGAAGTTCTTTGACACCAAGCTATTGGGTGATCTATTACAGAGAATTGAAGATCATAGGAGGGTGGAGCAGTTTTTGACCTCCAATAGCCTATCTCTACTATTCTCATTCTTCACCTTTATTATTTTTAGCATTGTTCTTTCCTACTACAACCTACTGATATTCGGAGTATTTGTTATCGGTACGCTCCTCTATGCTGGTTGGATTACTTTATTCCTAAAGACGCGAAGGACACTTGACTACAAGTACTTTGAGCAAGCCGGACGGAATCGTAATGTGACCTATCAGCTCATCAATGGTATGCAGGAGATAAAGCTACAGGGGTGTGAGCAGCGAAAACGATGGGAATGGGAGGATGTGCAAGCCGATTTATTCAAAGTCAATCTTCAGAGCCTCAATCTCCAGCAAGTACAACAGGCTGGAAGTATTACCATCAACGAGGTGAAGAATATCCTCATTACCGTTCTTGCTGCCACTGCCGTAATACACGGGGACATGACTTTGGGTATGATGCTGGCGGTGCAGTACATCATCGGACAACTAAATAGCCCTGTGGAGCAACTCATCCAATTCATCTACTCGTGGCAAGATGTCAGCATCAGCCTTGATCGTATGAATGAAATACATACAGAGGAGAACGAGGAGAATAGTGACCGACATGTCACCAGTTTCGCGCAGAACAACTTAGACCTCAAGGTGGAAAATCTTTCATTTAAGTACGACATTTATAGCCCAACACCTATCTTAGACAATCTCAATCTCACCATCCCCAATGGCAAGGTAACAGCTATAGTGGGCGCCAGTGGAAGCGGAAAGACCACTTTGATTAAGCTACTGCTTGGGTATTATTCACCGTTAGAGGGCAGTATAAAGGTATCAGGAAGAGACCTCGAGGAGTACAATCTTAGCTGGTGGCGAAGTCACTGCGGAGCAGTAATGCAGGAAGGGTATCTCTTCAGTGACACCATCGCTCGGAATATCGCCATAAGTGACGACACTCCAGATATTGATCGAATAAGAGCCGCGGCCAGTACGGCAAACATTGCAGACCATATAGAGAGCCTACCACTTGCGTACAATACGATGATAGGACAGGATGGTCAAGGGATTAGTCAGGGGCAAAGACAACGAGTACTGATTGCCAGAATGGTCTATAAAGACCCTACATTTGTATTTCTAGACGAAGCTACGAATGCCCTGGATGCGAATAATGAGCGAGCGATTACTGAGAAGCTAGAAAACTTCTACAAGGGGAAAACGGTAGTGGTAGTGGCTCACCGGCTCTCTACTGTCCGTAACGCCGACCAAATTGTCGTACTGGACAAAGGAAAGATTGTAGAAGTTGGCAATCACGAAAGTTTGACTACAAATCGTGGTAAGTACTATGAGCTAGTTAAGAACCAATTGGAGCTAGGCAACTGATATGGAAGACAAAGAGAGAACCTACGAACTAAGAAGCGAGAAAGTGCGGAGTATTGTAGGACAAATACCTCCTGCACTTGTCAGATACGGCACTATCATTCTATTTGCCGTCTTGTTGGTTTTGTTTGGTATTGCTTACTTCATGCCGTACAAGCAAGTCTATTCAGGCACGATCACATTTTACGATATTTCGGAGCCTGCTACAACAGCCTATATCACCTTTGTCAATGACAAATCTCTGACAAGTATTGACAAGTCTACTTCTCTCACAATCCATCTTGAGGCACAAAACTTGGATGTACAATTGAGAAGCATAGAGAATAGACGAGATACTCTTAATCGCTATCCTGTAATTATTCAAGTAAATAAGGGGTATCAAAACATAGCTAATCTTAAGAATAGCACATCTGACTTTACTTTAGTAGAGAGTTCAGACAATCTATTGTCACACATTTTACCGCTAAAGAGAAGAAGCGATAGAAAGTGTAACCAGCCAGAAGATTAAAACAAACAAGATATATGTGTTTTGAATTAACAAGAAATAGAATCTTATTCCAACAAACTATACCTCAGTCGACCGAGGAGAATGAGACTGGTCATCTCTTTTTTGTGCTGACGAGCCATTATGAAAGTCAAAACCAACAGATAATGCGGGTATTGACGACGACCGAATTCTCTATATGTACCCCTTTTCTAAAAGGGCTTACTTGTGTAATGTATTTTACCAAGCACTTGTTTTACTAACTTTTAAAAATTATCATTATGTCAACAATGAATTTATCGACTTCTTTCCTAGAGGTTTTACGAGAAGAGGAAATGGTTTATCTTGAAGGAGGAAGTTTCATGAACGAGGAGAGCCGAAGCCAAACTAATAATGGTAGTGGCAAATGTGAAGGAACAAATAACGCAGATGGTCGTTGTTCTGGAACTAACAATGCAGATGGCTTATGCCATGCAACAATTGAAATGAGTTAAATTTAGGCAGGGTGTTTAAGTGTTCTACGATCTCTGAATTTAATGACGAAAACTCTCTTGGATCTTTTAATTTGGGAACTGGAGAAGTCACTTGGGATAAAAGCAAAAAAGCTGAATGGCTTAAAGATTTAACACAAGAGAAATGCAAACAATGCAAATGGTACCCAGTTTGCCTAGGTCCTTGTAATCGTCAACTCATTGCGCACAAAGGAAAAGATATATGCACATTCGATGCGATGAATATGGATACTACAGACTATTTATTGTATTCTTATAGATATCACAGACTTAAGATAGAATTAGAAAAAGAATCGAATCAAATGTAACCTTAACTTATTGCTATCACTATGGGGAAAAAATATAGGAAGTTTTTTTTGATACTGATTTTTGTATTGTTAAACATGAAAGGCATATACGCACAAAATCAGTTTAAAGGAATTGTAGTAAATATAGATGGAGAACCAATCACTGGTGCTCAGTTGATGCTCTCTGAGGGTGATCAACTGGTGGCTATTTCTCTTGCCAGTGAGGAGGGCAAGTTTTCAATTGAGAATATCCCATCGGGGACATTCCTATTGGAGATCAACGCTTTGGGCTATGCTGAGTATGTACAGACTTTTACTTTTGATAAAGACTTATTGGATCTACGGTTTGTACTACAACCTGATAGCGCTATGACACTTGGAGAGTTGGAGGTTGTTGGTGATCGAGTAAGGCAAACAGCTACTGGAGAGGTATACTTTTTAAGTGAAAAAGCAAAGAGTAGTCGTAATCCTTTTGTGGCACTTAGTGAAATCCCTCGCCTAAGGGTAAACGTTGCAATACAGAGCATCAAGATGGAGGATGGCACCAGTCCGATTGTATTGGTGGATGGCAAGCCAGTAAATACTGGAGTAAACCCTATCAATCCTGAGGATATTGCCTCTGTAGAGATGATTGAAGTCGTGAGTGCTAGATATCTACAAAAGGGGTATCAGAATATACTCAATATAAAGCTCAAGAGCAAGCGTCGCCCCTATCAATTTTTCCAAGTGGCGGCTAGAAGCGATATTTTACCAGGCAATGGATTTGGAGTAGGATATTTTGAGGTGGGGAATACTAAAGTATCTCTTTTCGGTCGTTTGTCTCTCAATGGCACGCTTAATCGTAATAGCGACTATGAGCAATGGCAGGAGGATACTGATTTTCACAAAGCTAGCAAGGGCGCTTCTTTAGTCAATAACCGTGGCGTGAATGGTGACCTAATCCTCAAATGGCAGATTGGGGAGAGGGACTATATG
>JAUISX010000007.1 GCA_030434245.1 Porphyromonadaceae bacterium W3.11 | reverse complement strand
CGACTATGAGCAATGGCAGGAGGATACTGATTTTCACAAAGCTAGCAAGGGCGCTTCTTTAGTCAATAACCGTGGCGTGAATGGTGACCTAATCCTCAAATGGCAGATTGGGGAGAGGGACTATATGGCAGCCCAGTTTTATGGCAATAAGAAGAAGGATTGGAGTGAAATGAGTGGAGCAGGAACGCTAAGACAAGCAGTAGAAACTCCTTTTACTCTATCATCTAATAGTGTAGATAATAGCTATATCCTAACGGGAGGTCTATTTTACCAGCACGACTTTAAGGACAAATCTCAGTTGCAGGCGAGATACTGGTACAATAAGAATCGTAATAAACTTGATGGCGACCACATAGAGGCGTATAGTAGAGGGGTAGAGAATAAGTACCTATTTGAATACGACAATCAGCGCTCCTCTATGAATCTTGAGGTCAACTACACTAAGCAGTTGGAAAGTGGAAGTAGTATTGATATCGGAAGTAATACACGGTGGATCAATGATAAGATCGAGCAGGTGAGTGAGCAATTGCCTATCTTTAATCATCGGCGATTTGACGAATACTTCTACGCCTCTTTCTCAAGCAAAATAGGAAAGCTCAATTATATGCTTTCGGCTGGATTGGAGGGTATTTGGCTTGATGCGGGTGGCGAGAAAAACAGCTACTGGAGACCAAGGTTTGCTGTTTCTGGCAACTATGTGATTGATAAGAAGAACACTATTCGTCTCAATTATAATCTGACTAATACCAGCCCAAGTGTAGGACAACTTAATCCCTACAACACTTCTAGTGACCCTCTAGTAGTTACACGAGGTAATCACCTGCTCATGCCTGAGCAGATGCATACAGTAGGGCTCAATTATAGGCTTAGATTGGGGCGATTCTTCCTCACTCCTCTGACCGTTACCTATAATCATTATACTGATAGGATTACCCCATACTCCTATATTGATCAAGGAGTTCGGGTCAACACTTATCAGAATGACGGGAAGTTTGACTTCTTATATTGGGGAGCAAACATTAACTATAACTTTAGGGATGGTTTGAGCTACGCTTATGTAGGAGGTGGACAAAATCGCTACTACTTTGAGGGGCAAGAGGTAAAGACTATGCCCCTAGTCAATGCTGGTGTGTGGTGGTACAAGGGTAAGTGGATGTTTGGTGCTGATATTAGCTGGCAAAAGTATAGCTATACTCCTCAGTCTAGAACTCAGTATTTTAGACCCACCTTTGCACAATTACAGGTTAATTATAATATCACTCCTGACTTTTATATTGCCGTGGCTCTGCAAAACTTTACTGGTGCTCTGACGACTGAAACCTTCTCGGAGACTGGCTCCTTCAAATCTTACAACTGGAATAGGCAGACAGACCTTGGTTTCCGACCTTGGATTCTTCTCCGCTACACTATTCGTAAGCATACCAAGGAAAAAATAGGCATAGGTAATGTGCTGCAAAGCCAAGAACAAGGAATAAAGCTCTAAATTAATTTCGTTTTCATTTACTGCATATTTACTCTTTGATGAGGTGAGCGAGTAAAGGGTCGGATTTGATGCGGGTAATTTCACTGTCAACGAGGAATAGCACTTCTTGTTTGACACGCTTATAGTTGGCTTCTATGGTCTCTTGGAGATTATCGGAGCCATCTTCGTTTTGGAAAGTGGCTATTTCGGGGATTGGCTGGTATTGCTTCATTTCAGCAGAGACCTTTGCGGAGTCTACCACTATCTCAGCGTGGAATATCTTCTGCTCTATACGCTCATCAAAGTTGTCGGAGACAGCACCTACAAACATCCCTTGCGTGAGGTTACTAATTTTGGAGGCAGGGATAAGGCTATCCATCTGTGTGGAGATAGAGGTGGACTTATCGTTGCGGTTGATGGTCATAGACTGGCGTTTCTGGAGTGCTTTACCAAAACGCTCTGAGAGAGTCTTAGCTGTTTCTCCTACTACTTGACCACTGAATACATTGCCCACCGTGTTTTGTATCACCTTGCTTTCCTTATCCCCATAGTCACGGGTGAGCTGGGAGAAGTCCTGAAATCCCAAACACACTGCCACTTTGTTACTTCGGGCTGTGGCGATAAGGTTATCCAGTCCACGAAAGTAGATGGTTGGCAACTCATCTATAATCACTGAACTCTTCAGCTGGTGCTTCTTATTGATGAGCTTTACGATGCGGCTATTGTACAGACCAAGAGCTGCAGAGTAGATGTTTTGACGGTCGGGATTATTACCCACCACTAATACTTTTGGCTCTTTTGGGTTATTGATGTCAAGTGAGAAATCATCACCAGTCATCACCCAGTAGAGTGCTGGAGAAATCATGCGAGAGAGTGGTATCTTGGCACTGGCTATCTGTCCTTGCAACTGGTCTTGAGCTCCACCCTCCCAAGCGTCCATAAAGGGAGAGAGGTAGTTAGCAAGCTCATCGTATGAAGTCAGTATCGGGAATATCTGAGCATAGGGTCGATTGAGGAACTCAATTGCGTGTGGAAAGGTGCAGTACTTTCCATTCTCGTAAATCTTCAGATACCAGATGATAGCAGCGAGTAGGATGATTGGTGACTCCACAAAGAAGTCTCCCTGCTTCTGTATCCAAGTTCGGTTGAGGTTAAGCATAATGGTATAGGCACTCTCATACGCATCCGAGATGTCCGTCATAAAAGCAGGATTGATAGGATTGCAGCGATGCGACTTGCGAGGGTCATCGAAGTTAATCACGAAGAACTGCGGTTTCAGTGGGTAAGCATCAATGTGATTGAGCAGGTGATTGTAAGCAATCTCCGAAAGGTCGGGGAACTTATAGTCGTAGATATACATAGCAAAACCTTTCTCAATCTGTTGCTTGATGTAGTTATTGACAATTGCATACGACTTACCCGACCCGGGAGTCCCCAGCACCATAGAAGCACGAAATGGGTTAACGATGTTGATCCAACCATTGTTCCATTTCTTCTTGTAATAGAAACGAGTGGGCAGATTGACCGAATACTCATTGGTCATTAGCCTAGTCTCCTGCTGAAAGCTCTCATTCTCGATGTTGAAGACATCGTCCATTAGGTTGTTCTTTAGCAATCTGCTCATCCAGACTCCACCCATCAGTAGGCAAATATATCCGACAGAGAGTGTGAAGATATAAAGTGAAGCATTCCCTACACTACTAAAGAGCAGAGCTAATAGCCACCAATTAAGGAAGAAGAATACAAATCCAATGGCTAATACCGTCCAAATCTTAGCCCAAGTAATTTTCTCCTCCTTAACTCCTCGTGTTCCCAAGCATGAAAGTCCAAGGAACAGCACACTAAAGAGCTTCGTCCAGAGTATTGAGTTGAATAGCCCCGTCGTCCTCTGAAAGTTCATCAGAATGGTATCTACCACACTGATGGTGAAGTGCCACTCGCGAAATGCCTCATAGCAAAACCAGTAGCAGTTGATGATGACGAAGAGAATAGAAATCCCCCTCATAAAGTCCATCACTTTGCCTAAGCCTCTCAAATCATCTTCTTGTCCCATATCTTGACATCGTATAGCAGGTACATTACTGCGTTGCTTGCGAGATTTGACTTTGGTCACATACCTTTGTATGCTCCCTTCAGCCTCACTCTTATCGCCTTGCACTGCACCTGCTCTGCAATGTCAAGGCACGCACAAACCATTATCTTCTCTTACCCTTTAAGCGAGGACGATTCTGACGGCGGAGTTTGCGTTGCCAAGCTGCCTCCTTCCAATCATCGTTACCTCTATTTACTGGTAGCTCATCAATTAGTTCTCCTATTACATCACTCTCCTCCCAGCCCCCTAAAGGGGGATTTTCATTGATTAAGTCCTCCATAGGAGGGTTAGGGGCTAAAGGAATGCGGTATAGAGTCTCATTGAGAAAAGGATTGAGAGCTGGATTAGCAAAGTAAGTATTAAAGACATTAGCAGAGTAGCCTTTTCCTAAGCGTGAGCCATTGACTACAATACCCTCCTTGTCGTCTATACAGGTGATGCCATAGAGCCGTCCGCCCTCATTTTTTCGGATAAAAGCTCGCAAACCGACCTGCTTTAATCCTTTCTGAAGCTCCTCTATCGTCTGAGGAGATGAGCGCATCACCTCCAAGAGACGACCACGCACAGTTCCAAGGTGTGTAGCAATTAAAGACTTAGACTGCTCCATTCGCCTCTCTAGAGCATCATACCCCACACCTCTCCCAATCTCTGAAGCATGTATTGGTGTTCCTACTTTATTACCCTTGCTATCTGTTGGAGCATAAACCACGCCATCATACTGTTTGCCTCGATACTCCCGCTTTACCTCTTCAGCACTCAGTTGATATGGGGCAAGTGCTGCATTGAGTTCACCAAGCGATTGAAAAGTGTAATGCTTCAGTACAAACTGCATCACACCCTCTATCTGTTGCTTGATATCCCCTTGATTTATATCCACCGCCATAGGCAATGCAGGTTTCTCCTCTTTTACTGACTTCTTAGAGCTCGATATCAGACTATACTTCTCTTCTAAGGCAGTAGTAATCCGCTTACTTCGCCACTTTTCAAATCTGTCGTTTACCTTTTGTCCCCCGCTATCCACTCGAAGTGAAACGATGTGGATATGCTCTCGAGCGATGTCCGAGTGCTTGAAGACGATATAAGGTTGCTCCCCATACCCCAGCTCCTCCATATACTCCTGGGCAATCGCCCTCAAAGTATCATCGTCCAGATGCTCATCAGGGTGTGGATTGAGCGAACAGTGAAAGACCACCTTCTTCGTTCTGCACCTATCTGGAATAGCCAACTGCATATCCTCCAAAACCTGCTCCATCGTGTAGGGCTGACCACTCTGCTGATAGAGTCCATTTGCCAATAGTACAGTAGCCTCCATCTGCTCCACTTTCCTAAAGTTGTAGCCAAGTGTACCCCCGAGATTGGCTGTTGCAGAAATCTTCGCAATCATCTCTTCTTCCGATAGTCAATGGTGAGTTCTACTGTCTGCTCTTGCAAAGCAATAATCTGCCCCGATAGCTCCACCAATTTTTCGAGTAATATCTGGGCAGTCTTGACTGAATGGTAGCTATTAATTGCCCGAACAGCCTGATTATATAGCACACCAATCTTGTGAATTTGAGAGGTTAATTCGGAGAGTTTACGATAATAATCCACGGCAGATTTATCTACTGTGACCACCTTAAACTCCTCACCAAAGAGTCTTGCCCTAACGAAATCAGACTTCGTTTTAGCTCCCGAACGACGATACATATCTATCAATTTTAGCTGCTCTTTTGGGTCAAGGATACGAGTATCCCAGCGATCCCATCTTACATTTTTCTTTTCCATATCTCTTATCTCTTCTAATCACGACTTTGGAGTGATTTCTCTCCCCTGTGGGGCAAGGTTTTTTGTCGGCGAAACGGGAGTTTGTCGGACAAAAACACACCTTGCCAATATCAAGATGATAGGGGTATGAAGAGTCTGCCTTGCGGGCAATCTCTTCGGGGGCTCCAGCTCCCTCCAATAGGTCTCAAATCCTTGTAGTGACAAAGGTACAAGGGATAAATAATCCATTCAATATTAACTACTTTCACGAGTTTTCTCGCTACTTCCCTATAGCTCCCGAGTAGTAAATAGCTACTTAATTAGTCGCTTAATTTGTGGTGTAATTAAGTCATCAAGTAATGATTTGATGGAATAATTAAGTGGTTAAATAACCGATGAATAGATTGACCAATAACGAACTTCATCAATTAGCCCATGGGGTTGTTACCAACTTGATTGCCCCATTGACTAATATGCTGAATAACTAAGTGATTAACTAATTAGCCTATTGATTAACTATTTAAGCACTTAATTAAGTAATCGAGAACTCGAGAACTCGAGTTAGAGTATATAAGAATCAAGACATGCAAAGTAAGTCGTAACATTTATAGAATTCATGGAGTTATGGAGAAAGAGAACAAGTACTACAAACCAATTTATCTTGGTTTTGCCTCTCAAAAAGGAGGGGTAGGCAAGAGTACATTAGCAGAAGTACTCGCCGCAATACTTTACTACGAAAAGGGTATTGACCTTATTGTGGTTGATTGTGATGGCACTCAGACATCGTTTAAGAAATTGAGAGATAGAGACCGTGCCCTCATTGAAGAAGACCCCCAGATCGCCGAAAGCATTCATGCACACTTTGAAAGATTTCAGAGACCATCGTATCGAATTATCGCAGCAGAACCCAAGGATGCTTTGAGGTTAGTGAATAGCACCCTTAACGGAATGGGCTCATCACTTCCTGACATGGTCATCTTTGACTTCCCTGGGCATTCCAGCACCAAAGAGCTATTAGAACTCTCCATTCAGATGGATTTTATCATCTGTCCCATCGAAGCAGATGTTCAATCATTGACTTCTTCCCTCGCTTATGCCAAGACGATTAGAGACATTGGCGTGTCTACTTCGAGTGTACGCATTCAAGATATCATTCTCGTCTGGAATAAGGTGGATCGTAGAGCTAGGAGCTTAATCATAGATGAATATACAAAGTACGTCAAAGAAATAGGATTGTCTCTCTTTGATGCTCAGCTATATAGTTCAGTAAAATTCAGTCGAGAGCTTGGTCAGGCAGGTGTCAAAGAGGTTTTTCGATGCTCTTACCTTCCCCCTCAACCCAAGCTGCGTATTGGTACAGGTCTCGATGAGTGGGTGCCTGAATTATTACAACGAATAGGATTAGTCACCAAGAGTGCAGAATAGTTTATGGGAACAATCAAAGAAGAAAGAGATGCTCTATTGGAAAGGAAATTGAAGGAAATGGGAGAGATGGGTAGTAGTCCTCACACGACTGATAAGAGCCCATTTTTTGACCCGCCTAATGAAGTGTTTTTCAAATATCAAGATGAACAACAAGACTCAGTAAATTCTTCATTGAGCATTGAGGAAGGAATAGAGGATTCCATGATTCCTACTGGGATACCAGAGGAAGTGGAGGATGAAGTAGGTGTTGATGCCATAGCTCAAGAGAAAACAAAGAAGACCCCTCAATTGAAGAGAAGTGTTACTCAAAGAAAAGCAGACTTTTCCGAGTATCAGAAAGGTAGTGTCCCCAAAAGTGTGTACGCCAGAATGCGTCTCTGAAAAGCAAACCTACATATTTTTTCGCTTTGTTTTCCATAAACATTAAAGATAGACCAATAAAGAATTAAGGCAAGGCTGTCGTAGCACCGCGGAGACACCGCCTTGCCGTATTCTTTTAGGTTGATATCTTTGTGTTGGAAAATAAAGCACATTGTTGTTATTTACTTTTCATTGTTCTTCCTAAGTCCAAGAGTTAGATCTCCTATTCTTTTCTTCAGATAGGTTGCATTGATTGCAATACTACCTATCAAGTGTAGAGCGGATTCTACGCTAGGTAATGCACATTTATATCGAGCCCCTTTCTTTACCTGTCTATTGAAGCGTTCTATCCAGTTAGTACTATGAATGTACTTGCGAACACTGACGTCGTATTTTAGGTATGTGAAGTAATACTCTATCCTCTGACCGTTAGCTATTTTTGTGAGAAAAGGATAGCTCTTACGCCATCTGAACGCAAAGTTTTTAAAGCTCTCTAGGCCATCTAAAGGTGAGCTTCTTGAGCCGTCTTTACTAAAGACCTCCTGTAGATCACTTGCGATGGCTGACTTATCTCGAGGGCGTATCTTTCGAGTTATTTCTCGCTGTAAATGAACGGTACAAAGCTGTACGTCTACTTCTGTAAAGTGCTCTCGAGCAACCTCTTCAATGTTATTCAGACCATCTGAAATAATCAATCCCACCTCCTCTAATCCTCTGCTTTTTAGGTCCTCAAAAAACTCTCCCCAGATACCACTCCCCTCTGTTGGATTATTATAGACACCAACGATGTCTCGACGTCCTTCGCTATCTAAACTCATCACCACAAAGAATGCCTCCTTGCTCACACTTTCTCCTCTCCGTACAGGAAGATATGTAGCATCGATAACAAGTGCCTCTAAAGTCCTCGGTAGACGTCTTTGACGCCACTCTTCTACTGCTTCTTGGGTTGATAAGGAGAGACGATTGATTTGACTCGTACTATAACGTTTACCATACAAACGCTCGAATACTCCAGAGATATCCTCCATCGTATTACCGCAGCTATATAGATAACCTGCTAGTTCTCCCATCTCTTTCTCTTGATCTTTGAGAACGCCTAAAATCAAGGGCATGAAGCCCTGCTGCCGAGTTCGGGGTACTCGTAATTCTAGCATATTACCACTCGCAAAGATGCGACGGGGGCGGTATCCATTGCTCACATCGCCACTATCTTCTTTATACAGTTCCCTCTCCCCTTGCATCGCTATTTCGATGATTAACTCCATTAAACGACCAACTCCATTTGGCTCTGTCATCACGTTTGATAGAATTTCCTTAAATTGCATTTGTGTAAGTCTCATCTTCTTGTTTATCTTTTGTTTTTAACTTTTCAAAGATAACATTCTTGGGACTTACACACTTTTTGGGGACAGTATCATCAGAAAAGGTTTCTCGCATTGAATGTGTTTGAGAAGCGAACACAATTCACGGTCAATAAGGAAATATTGCTGTCCGGTAAAAGTTTAAAATGACCTTTTGAAGGTTAGATAGCATAGTAATATCGGGGGTTTGCTTTTAAAACTGAAAAAGCAAGCCCCCCCCTTTGTTACAGCTCGGGAAAAAGAGGGTATTGGGGTGGCGAATTAGCCCGTTCTGCCATGATAATTTGCTCTTCTTTGTTTGGATTCTCCATAAATCCGAGGAAATCGGTGTAGTACATGAGTGTGATACGCAACATGGCGACGATTTGTGAGAAAGAGCAGTGCCTTTTAATCATACGCTGTATGATGGTAGAGAGGAGGTTGGCAATCAGCACCACCCAAGTCTGTATTTGGATGGCATTGACGCTATCTCCATAGAAGAAGTGGAGCGGAAAGTTCTGCTTCAACTGCTTATAAAGGGTCTCAATGGCCCACCTTCTACGATAAATCTCTGCAATATCCTCTGTGGAGAGCTCAAAATTGTTGGTGAGAAGTACCACAGACTTCTTCGCCCCCTTGCTCCAGATCTCTACCCTTCTAGATTCGTGCTTTAACTCCCCTTTTTCGAAGAGAATACGTTCATCCCTGCATTCTGCCAACCCATACTCATTGACACTGATAACCGATGAAAGTACCGTGTAACGGAGGTTTTTCTTCATCTTCGTGACGTAGCAGACACCCTCCTCTGTAAGTCGCTGGAACTGGGCATAGTCTATGTATGCTCTGTCCATCGCTAGTACGCTGTCTTTGGGCAGATGAACTTCCTTGAGCAGATAATGGTCATGCTTGGCTGCACTCGTCAGCTGGACGACCATAGGCACACCCACTTGGGACTTTAAGAGGGTATGAACTTTCATTCCTCCCTTCTTTTTGCCACTCTTAGGGTGTCTGCCCACACCTTTTAAAATATTGTCAAAGAGAGTTATAGTGGTGGAGTCCATCAGGTATAGCATTCTCTCCCAATCCTTTTCTTCTCTTTTTGCTCGGCTGTCCGCTAAAAATCGCTTGTAACGCTCCAGAAGGTAAGCATACACCTGTGCGAAGAACTCTTGAGGTCGTCGCATATTCGCTTCTGAAAGAGTATTACGCTTCGCCACATAGTCTATTCCAAGGTGCTGAAATTTATGGACTTCTGCTTTCAGACCAATCTCCAATTCCCGCAATGAGTCATAATGACGAAGAACCCCCGAAGAGCATGGTTACCAGGTGGGTATATCCGTCTAACTTCTTGACATACACTTCACTACCTGGCGTGTCTTTACTTATTTGCTCGACCTTTGCCCTATCTATCAACTTTAACACTTGTGCGAATACCGGCTGTCCGGTAAAATATGTACTTTTGCTCATGTCTTATATTTGTTTTGGAACACTAAAGATAAGACAATAGGGGCTGATTTCCAATTATGGAAAACAGCCCCTAACTTTTATACCCGATAAAACTTTACCGGACAGCAATAATTAAAATCAAATCTTTAGAAACTGTATCCTAAGGAAATGAGTAACGTATTTAGCCCGAAATCCCTAGATGTAGATAATCTGTAGGCTGCATCCAGATGGAAGCCTTGGTATTTGGCCCCCAATCCAAATGTACCAAAGGACTGCGACCTCTGGCCATACTCAAATCCCGCACGGGCAAAGAGCATATCATTGAAGCCATACTCTGTACCTACACCCAATAAGAGCATCGAAGCCTCCTTTGGTAGTACGAAATAGCGGGCACCTCCTACAAAATTCAATTGGCTCTTAGCAGAAAGCTGCATATCCAGCCCACTACCAATTTGCAATGAAGAAGGTACTGCGATGCTATTCTCTACAGATTTATACTTGACAGGAACTCCCAAATCAGCTAACCTCATTCCAAAGCTAAATATAGCTGGGGTACGCCCGAGCTTTTTTTCATTCTGATAATACCATCCGAATGTGATTGAACCTGTGTATGCTCCCTTTCCTATCCATGAAGCAATTAAATTGGCAGACGCATGGATAGAGAAGTTATCTCCTAACTTCTTCGCATATCCAGCATCAAGAGACCAATCAAAGGGCTTGACTATTAATTCCTTATTATCCATACCCTCGCTAATCAAAGGAATCCTTGTGCCACCTTGATACCTATATCCAAGGAATACTGCATCGGTACCAAAATTGTATGCTCCTGCAAAATTATACTGCATAGTTCGACCTTCAATCCCCTCGAGCTTAGGGAAAAATTCTGAGCTCAAATCTACTTGAAGCTTTTTATCCTGAAAAAATATCGAACCTGGACTCACGAATAGATACATACGGTCAGTTTTTGCACCCATCACACCTCCCATGGCAGCCGACCGAGCGTCGGGGTTACCCTGAAGGACAGGTATAGGACGACCAACCTGAGAAAGTCCTGATAGTGCCACCATTGAAAGCACTATCGATAGCATATATTTTATTTTCATCTTATAAATCATTATCAATATTAATCATTAATGTTTGAGGAATGATGTGCGATATTGACCCTTAGAGGTCATCACAGTCAATGTATAGGTACCTTGTGTCAATTTATGTACATCCAGAGACACTTTATTACCCATTCCTGAGTTTTTCTCTTCTCGAATAAGTATCTCACCTCTTAAGGATGATACCACAAAGGTTGCAGATTTTATATCTCTATTAAGTACCACATTAAGATTAGTCTTAACAGGGACAGGATAAATAATATTAACGATCGCCTCAGAATCCTCTACCACCAATACCTTCAATGTAATTTTTGAGCTTGCAAATCCATCGTTGCATACAAGATTTATTGGGAATATACCCTTAGCCTTAGGATTCAAAATTAATTCGCCAGCTTCTATCTGAGCATCTAACTCTGAATTTGAATGGGACACCTTAAATGTAGGATTAATACCCTTAGTTACATGTACTTTGTCGAGTAGATTAACCTTGAAATCCTTATCATTAAGCCCAATAACAATCTCCTTGGCATCAAAAATAAATTGTGGATCTTCATACTTAATGACACTAAAAGTGATTGGATACTCTTTTGTCCTTTGATACTGATCAATAAGCCTAATCGTAAAGGTATAATCTCCCTCTGGTTGCTCTGGGTAAATGGTCACATGAATGGTCTCTGGAGATGTACGATTAATCACTACACCTTTAAGGTTACCATCCTTCTCAAAATACCAAGAATGTCCTTCTGGGTCCTTAATTTTTAAATCAAAATCCAATTTAGAATTACTTGGGAGAATCCATGGAGTTTCACTCATACCGCTAATAATCTCAGGAGCTTCATTCTTGCTTGTTCGGAATTCACCTTGTACAAAATTAGATATTGCACCCCACCTATCCACAGCACGAAGAGCATAATAATAAGTCTGATCATTCGCCAAATCCGGTATCGAATGAGCCACCTTACCCTTTTCAAGATTCTCTCCAAACACCTTAATAGCAGTTTTAGGATCTAAAGATGTCACATCCTTAATTTCATCCTTAGAGATATACAGTTCATAGAACTGAGCAATTCCGCCATGGGCATCCTTATCAACGGAAGGATTCCAACTCATTTGGACGAATGAAAAATCAACCTTTACGTCTACCGAAGTTGGAGCTTCAGGAGCTACATTATTAGGTTGCATCTCATCCAATGCCCTTGCGGCATCAATGTAACCCACTCCCAACATTCCTTGATAATTAGGATGGTTAAGAGCATAAATATCATACGGACGAAGAGCTGTAGTCAGCATCTTCTTGAGATCATTATTAGTAAAGCCCTGTCCGCCATATTTTGATACCACCAAAGCTGCAATTCCAGAAACATGAGGACAAGCCATTGAGGTACCCTGCATGAATCCATACTTATTTTTAGGCAATGTACTTAAGACACCCCCAAGTTCGCCAAACCTCTGTTGGTCACCACCTGGAGCCATGATATCTACCCAAGTACCATAGTTGGTAAATTCAGACTTTGTAAAGTCAATCGCCATTGATGAAACAGCAACGACTTCCGAATAGAGTGCGGGTGAAGCTTCATACTGCACATAGTCGTTTCCAGCAGCAAAAATGACTACTCCTCCCTTCATAGGAGAGTCTGGCAATTGATTACCTTCATTGTCACAACCAGCATGCTTGATAAAGTAATCAATCGCCTCTTTATCGTGTGCTAATAATTCACGTGGACCAGGATATCTATATCCCCATGAGTTTTGGCTAATCACTGCACCATGATTTGCACCATGCACGATACCTATAGATGATGGAGGTAGGACTTGACCTGAATAGCCATATACCTGAGCACTAATCAGTTTGATACCAGTTCCAGGAGTACCATTACCACCTGCTACTCCCGACACACCAATTCCATTATTATTCACCGCAGCCACTGTACCTGCTACGTGTGTACCGTGACCATCCTCATCTGGGAAGACATCCTTTCCGTAATACTCCCCATTTTTGTCACGAACGAAATTGAAACTATTTTCAGCATCAACATTAGCTGCAAGGTCTTCATGAGTCAAATCAATACCTCCATCTACCACGCACACCTTGACCTTAGGAGAGCCACTCTCTACCTTCCATGCGTCGAAAAGATTGATATCAGCTCTTGGTTTTGAGTTTAAGCGACTGCCATCATTGTAATAGTGCCATTGGAGCTTCAGCAATGGGTCATCAAAGGGTCTCTTCGCATTAGTACCCTCAGTATTTACCAATTCAGCAGCCGATACGGGCACCGCCTTTGTGGTAGGAAGAGTTTGAACGTAAGAAAACTCTACGTACTCAAAGTCCTCAAAATCGCCAATCAAAGCTCTCGTCTCTGGCAATCCTTGCTCTTCATCAAAGTCAAGAATCATCCATCGGTCAAGTCCCTCTTTCCTCATACGCTCTTCAAATCTACCCCCATGTGGGAATAGTCGAGTCATCTTCTTAGCCCCGATACTTCTTAGAGCTGCTTGAGTCTCACCCTGAAAACTTCTTAAGTTCAGCACTTCAGGAGTATCCTTATCAGGATTCAAGCTTCGTAATCCATCTTCTGAAAGCTTCACGATGAGGGTTCCTTTATGGATGTTATTTGCCCTAAGAGCTATCTCCTCATCCTCTGTAAGGTTGGCGAACTCTTTTTTACCATCTATTGTAGTACCCTCGCTATGATCTATCACATCCTCTCTATGCTGAGTACAGCCTTGGAGAATCATCAAGGATAGAATAAGTAATAGGGTATATATATTCACTCTTTTATTCATAATCAGCATCAAAATTTCATTAGTTTTTTCATCGGTTCGAAGGTATGCTTTGAATTTAGCACATCCTTGAGGTGATGACGTTCTACATATTCACCACGCATTGCAGCCTCGTAAAACATTTGATCATCCTTAGCAGCTGCAGCTTCTATACTAGCTTCAGGGCGAGTAAATGTAAGTAGCATCACCTTGTCATTGCCTTCAAATATGCCTCTTGCAGTATCACCCAGCACCATTTGAACAGCAAGCTGTAGATTATCAGAAGGTCTAACATACATAATTCCTTCTGGTCTCATCCCAAGATACTTAAATCCATTATTCACCAGCAACTCATTAAATTCTCTTGTGACCTTATACATGTTTTTATCCACAAGGAATACACCCAGTGTATAGTCAACAAAGCAGAGCTGCAACTTAGTCATGGACTGGATAAACTCTGGAGCTACATTGTGCTCCTCATACTTATCCACGAAGGTTACATTGTACAGCGAACCGCGATAATCCTCCTGATACTTATCAGCCTTCTTAGTCTTATAGAATATCTGGAGCATTTCTTCAGGATTTTTATAGTACTCCTTATTTGGGTCAGCATCCTTACACAATACCTGCAATAAGACATTGCTTTCGCGCTCCTCCTCATATTTCTTAACATCACTCCAATGGTATTTTGGGCTATTGAGCATATCCATCAATCCATCTGGACCTAGAGGCACTTGAGGGAATGTTTCATAAGCTTGCTCTTGAATAAACTGAGGTACAAACTCTGCGACGTACCCGATAATCTTATCAGAGTCAAATTTATCTTTCACCTTCTTAAGATTCAACCATAGTGAACCATCCTCATTCTCAAGTTTTGGATTATCTTCAGTGGAGTCGTGCCTTTCCTTAAAGCCATTTGCCTCCAAAAACTTTCTATACTCACCACCTTTTAATAACTCAGCTGCATCTTCAATAGGCACTTCTGCCTTTTCGTATGCTAGAGGGTGTTTTGCACCCTTAGTATAAGTGATGCTCGGGGTCTTTTTGAGCCCAGTTAGGAAGAAAAAGACATGGTCTGAAGGTCCTAACCAAGTTTCTTCAGAGGGTTGGTAAAATCCAAGGATGTATCCATTTTCAACCCCATGTTTAATGATTGCACCAGAATCAAAGACTCGTAGATTCTTAGCAAAAGGGATTGGATATGACAGCTGACTCGCTTGAATAATCTTAATGGAAAGCTCTTTGTCAGCACCATCCATCGCAACGCCTAAGGTCACTTCTCTAGGAGATGTACTTTCATTAGGCGCTACCTGAAGAAATATCAGCTTTGCCTTTCGATCAGCTTTCGCATCTACCCAGTCACACCCTTCTGGTAGAGCTTTCAAGCCCCAATTTTTGGTATTCGTATTTATTTCTATAGACAGTAGTCCTCCTGAGATAGGGGCATGTACCTCTGTGTCGCTCACGTTAAGGACAGCATCTGCACTGCTCTGAGTCACAGAAATCTTTTTCATCGCACCCTGAGACATCACCACGATTGCGGTGTTTCTAGCCTCAGCAGTTAGATTAGGCTCTGAGTGAACAAGTATTTTATCACCATCCTTTTTGATAGATGCCCATGTAACTTCTGGAGAAAAGAAGGCATCCCACTCTTTTGCTGATGTAGTAACTGTCACCTCAGCTTCGGTATCCATTTTTCCTAATGAAATACTTTCTGCAGATACCTCAATAGTATTGGGGTCAATCACCTCATCAGTAGTACTCTTTTTACAGCTAGCCAAGATGACCAGTAGACAAAAGAGCGTACTCCAATGGATTATATTATTTTTCATTTAGAATTTCATTTAAAGTTATAGTAAAACCCTTGCAATAAAGATTAGCGAACCTCTTTCAAGCTATATTCGCCTTCTTTATTCAGCTTGAATTGATACTTTAATGAGCTAAGCTTATTTGGAGATGACTTAACCTCTATAGTATTATCAAAGAATTGGAAATAGCCAATCTCGGCACGTCCATGACCTCCAAGGATTTGTTCATCTTGGTCATAGGTAACGTGAAGAACCTCAACAATCTCAGGATCGACTCTCTTTATATAGAGCTGAGTTTCTCCATTTTTTCCCTGATAACGATAACCTTCTTTTTCGAGGAGTTCATAAAACTCATTAGTAGTATCCCATCCACTATTCTTTGGTTTTAAGTACACCGCCTGTGTGTAATTCTTGAAGAAGAATAAGATTTCATTTACAGATCCCAAGTATTCATCAGGGAAGTTTTTCTTAGAACTAGAAACATAAAAGCTATAGAGTCTCATATCTTCGTCCTCAGGCTTTACAGGCGATTCATTAAAGAGAATTTTTGCCACCTGAGTCTCATCAAATTGATTTGATACTCTACCATCTTCGATACCTCCAGTTGCCTCCTCTAATGCCAATACATCTTCTATTTTTTTATCTTCTTTGTTGAGAAGATCATATACTTTTCCATTTGCTCCTCTTGGCAATGCTGGGAATGTAGCATATTCCTGCTCCTGAGGATAAATAGGCACAAAACCTACTAGAGCATAATCAGCGTGGGCAGGGTCAAAGTCTATAATAACGATTGCCTTTTCATCTATTCTAGCAAAATTTCGGGTCTTTTCTGGAGTACTTGACGGACTGATTTCTACAAAGTTATTGTCAGTTAAAAATTTAGCATACTCTTCAACCTCTACCCTATTCTCAGGATCGGCATACATCAGCTTCAATACAGCCTGCCCATATTTTGGGTCATTAAAGGATGTGGTATAGATGATGAGTGGCATCACACTACTGGAGGTGCTAAATACAATCTTGCCAGGAGTAGCTTCGCCCCAAGTATCAACTTGAGGGAACATATACTGATTCATGATAGAGCCTCTCTTTTGCTCATACTTAATCAGGTTATACTCAGAATATTCTCTCCACTCTTGATCAAATGGAAGTAAAAATTTTGCCTGACCCAATTGGTTAATCGTCATTAGCTTTTTAGCACCATTACTGAGCTCTACCTCGATTGAAGCTGTACGGACATCAAAACTGCTATTAGGCTTTGCTTCTAGCACAAAAACCTCACTATTATCACCACCCTTCACAGTGAGCCAATCAATAGAAGCATCCAAAGGACTTAATTTCCATGATTTACTATTGGATTTAATTTCCACCAACTTAAGACCTCCTTGGGAAGGGAGCTCTAGGCTATCATCCTCAGAGAATGAAAATACCAAATCGGCGCTGGACTGAGTGATGCTAAGTTTCTCACTGGCACCTCCTGCAAAAACAACCAAAGTAGCGGTACGCTTTTCCATATTGGGGTTTGCAGCCACCGATACAAGTAGCTCATTTCCTTCCTTGGAAACTTGAAGCCAACTTTCATTTGTATTTACGTAGAAATCCCATTGCGAACTATTGGTATTCACGCTGATTTTTTCTTGACCGCCACTATTGGCAAGAGTAATCTCCTCTTTATCAAGATTCAATGTGATTTCTTCTTTTCCATCACTCACATCCTTATTAGGAACACAGCTTGCAAGCCCCAATAAAAGCAAAAGTGAACTTGCCCAAAACACGGACAAAAGTCTGATTTTTCTCATAATTGTAATGTTTCTTAAATTATTAAATGTTAAATTGTTACGACGAATCTGAGCAGGTTCGCCAAAGTGCGAACAACCAATTCGCCACAAGAAATAGAGATTGACTAACAAAATGGATCTTCTATACCACTTATCCTTTTATTAAACAATAAAAACCAACTCCTTTCTTGTATTCCAGGGTAATATACTCCAACTTCTCGAATTAAAAAAAAGACCAAGCGAAAAAAACTTGTAAAATAATGAATTTCTATAAAAATTGATATTTACACCTTGCTTTTTAGCGTTTATTGAAGAGTAGTAACAATTTGATAGAGATCTCCTACTCGAAAATGAATATTCAAAAGCTTATACTACTCCCCTTAAACTAGACAACTGCTAGGGTAGTATATTTGAGAACAACTAAAGCATTTAAAGTCAAATTCAGGGGGCAGAGGGATAGATTTACTGGACGAAGAAGTAAATATAGTTTAGGTACAAGTTGTTTTCGCTGGTTTGAGAGGAGAGGAGACGATACATAGTTTAGCGAAGCGATACGAAGTCAACCCCCGAGCAAGATTACTGGGTGGATGAGGGTGATTAAGGAAAAAACTGCTCAAGCCTTTGAGCAGCCCTCAGCTCAGCGTCCCGCTGGGCTAAGTCGACATCAATAATAAGGAGGATAAGAATGTAAGTTACAGTGAAAGAAAAAACACCAACCCCATTGCCTAAAGAGGGGAGTACTACACTAATTCATTTTATGGGTCATGATATGTAGCACGTGTTTATCGGTCTCAGTCATCGCATCACGGCCAATGCTAGTGAGGTTATCAATGCTTCGGTCGATATCATCATCTACCACTCCTTCGTTGCTAGTAACCACCTTCTGCTCCATCGCTAATAGAGACGATAACATTGCGGAGCTTACTCCACTTGTAACCTTTAGGCTACAGCTGGGTTTTGCTCCATCACAAATCATCCCAGTGAGATTACCCACCATATTCTTAATGGCGTAGCCAATCTGCTCACGACTCCCCCCCATAAGGTAAGTGATACCACTCGCACTTCCTGTAGAGGCCACCACACATCCACAAAGAGCCGAGAGACGACCGAGCTTCTGCTTGATGTAAATCACCATTAGATTACTGAGCATCAGTGCACGTATCTTTTGCTCCTCCGATACTTTCTCATCCTCAGCAAAACTCAAAACTGGCAATGTAGCTGTAATGCCTTGATTACCGCTACCAGAATTACTCATCACGGTTACTGGAGCACCATCCATTCGAGCATCACAAGCAGCACTCGTATAGGAGAGCAAACGGGTATAAGTAGTATCCCCTAAATATTTTTTGCCTAATGAGCCACGAATCATTTTCCCCACTCTATGACCATATTCGCCTTTTAGGGAGTACTCTGCTGCATTACTATTGAGTCGAGCAGCTTCTAATATAAAATCAATCTCCTCAATGGGCATTTGAGTAGCAAAATCATAGACCATATCAAATGTCAATGGAACCTCGGGGCCTTCATTGGGATTAGTCGTACTCTCAGCATCTGTAGGCGAAGTACTTGTTTTCAATTCTATTACCTTTCCATCAAGGGTCAAGGACTTCAATGCTGTATGGGCACGCTCGATAATCGCTATCGCCGTATGCCCAGCATCATCTACCAAGGTGGCTTCGATATAAAGCTTATCTACATCACCCTCCTTTAGGGCTATCTTGATGATATTATCCTCCATCAGCTGCCTCGCTTTAGCGAACTGCTCATCTGTAAAATGATCCAACACAGTCAGCTCTTTCTCCGGTGCCGCAATCACAGCACCGAGGGCTATCGCTATGGGCAAGCCGATCATCCCTGTACCTGGGATGCCTACTCCCATGGCATTCTTTAGAATATTGGCACTTAGATCTAAGCGAACAGAAGTGATGTTGCCCGTAAGCTGATGTGCTGCATACGCTGTAGTGAGAGCTACAGCTACCGGCTCTGTGCACCCCGTAGCAGGCAACACTTCACGGTGCACCATCTTAATGATATTTAGTTGGGTTTGTCTTTCCATTTGTTTCACGAATTAGGATAATTCATCGCTATTTATTTTCAATCACAAAGATACCGTCTTTTCTATCATTCCCAAAATGAATGTACGTCAATCTCCTACAAGCTTCATAATCTCTGTGGCGGAAGTGGAGGCATCACCATTGAATGGGACGTATCCAAGGATTTGGTCGCTCCATAATTCGGAGCCAGATAAGGCGTAAGCTTTATCGTAGTATTTCAAGGCGATACTCACCCCTGTGGCTAGATCTCCTCTTATGACCGCATCTTTAGCGGTATCGCATGCTTCACCTCCCAAGCGCTTTCTTATCTTCTCAAATGCCGAGAGTAAATACTCGGTATCAAGGTTGCCGTACTCCTTCAGGATGAGCTGGATTCGCAAGTCCAAGGGGGTTTCCAGCTCTATTCGCTTGGCCTCTTTCATTAGTTCAAAGAAGGGCTCTGGCACCTCTCTGGAACCTATTTTTTTACTTTCCGATTCTACGAATATAGGCTGAGTAAGGTCGAAGGATAATAGCGTCTCGATGATAAGGCATGAAATCATCTCATTGGAGCGTTGAGCATCTAAATGCGGTAACGCCCCAAACGCCGAACCATGGTGCTGAGCCATCCCCTCAAGGTCGATCACCTGTGCCCCTTGCTCCTCCAAGGCCTTCAGCACTAGGGTCTTACCGCTCCCAGTAGGAGCTTCAAGTAAAATCAACTGTTCGATCTTCCGGCACAATTGAGGTAATTGAGCTTTGTATTGCTTGAAGCCTCCTGGCAAGATCGATGCTGTCATTCCATAAAACCCCATCAACCACGCCACGGAAGCACTTCTCATTCCACCTCTCGCACAATAGAATTGCACCCTTTCGGCTTGATATTGATTCCGCCACTCCACCACCTGCCGAACCATATCACTCATTCTAGGACCCACGTATTCTAATCCTTCTAGTATCGCTTCCTCACGCGACACTTTCACGTAGGTAGTCCCTACCGCAGCACGCTCCTCATCGGAAAAAAGTGGCAGATTCAAAGCACCTGGGATATGGGCTTTTTGGTACTCACTGGGGGTACGAACGTCTATCAATATTTCAGATTTATCCGTCATAATCCTTTGGTTTACCAAACAAAGGTAAGTTGTTTTTTGTACATTTGCATCAAATAAGGAAATTTATTTTTCAAATACTAAGATTATTATGTCCGTAGAAATAGACACTCGAGGCAAGCTCTGTCCACTACCTCTCATTATGCTAAAGCAGGGTATGGCAGCAAATCCTGCTGAAACACATTTCACTGTACTCACCGACAACCCCACCTCTTGTGGCAACCTGAAGGACTTCATCCACGACCACGGATATGGATGTACTGAGGTGCAGATGGAAGGTTACACATCCCTCTCGATTGAGGTTACTCCCAATAGCCACATCACTCCACAGACTACTAATTCTACTCCTTCAATTACCTCTACTCCATCATCCAGAGGTGCCACCATACAATTATCTAGCAACAAAATGGGACAAGGCTCTGACGAACTTGGCGAAGTACTCATTCTAGCATTCCTCAATGCACTCCTAGGTAGTGATGCCCTTCCCAAAGAAATCATCTGCTACAATTCGGGCGTTCAGCTTGCTCTGAGGGGTACTACCACATCAGAGAAGTTGCTCGAACTCGAAAAGAAAGGTGTAAAAATAATCCTCTGTGGCACTTGCGTAGATTACTTTGGCATCAAGAGCGAATTAGCCCTTGGACAGATCACCAATATGCTCTCCATATACGAGCATCTATCTAGTGCAGAGAAGATTATCAAGCCCTAATCTCCCCAAATGCTCACTCCCGAAGAGACCATATATCTCGACAATGCCTCCACAAGTTATCCAAAACCTGTGGAAGTAATTCATACGCTCTCCCACTTCTACGACCACACCATTGGTTCGTATGGTAGGAGTGGCGATCCTCATACTATCCAAACTTCGGGTATCATTGAGGATTTGCGAGACCTTCTGGCGACAATGATTGGAGCAGACAGATTGGGGAGCCATATCATCTTTACGCACAATGCTACCGATGGCATCAATCGAGTGCTGAATGGATTGCCTCCTCTTCAGGCGGATGAGGTAGTGATCTCACCAATGGAGCACAATGCCGTTACTCGCCCCTTGTATGCCAAACTTCAGGCCAAAGCCCCCCTCACGATGCCTCATCACAAGGATGGTATGGTCGATCTCCATCTTTTGGAGGAGCTATTGACTAATCATCCAAAATCAACACCCCTCCGCTTAGCAATCCTCAATGGGATGAGCAATGTTAATGGTGTGATCCAACCCATGGCACACATCATCCAGCTCCTCAGGGACTTCGCACCTAGGTGCCAGATTCTGCTAGATGCTTCACAAGCATTCCCATATATCCCTCCCCTATCCACCCTACCCGATTTTATCGCCATCACAGGGCACAAAGGGAGCCTTGGTCCTACTGGCACAGGAGCTCTCTTTATCGCTCATCCCGATGCCCTTACACCTGTGGTAAGAGGAGGCAATGGTTACCGTTCAGAACTACAAGAGATCTCCCCATTTATGCCCGATCGATTCGAGGCTGGCACGATGAATCTGCTCGGTTTGGTAGCTTGGTACGCAGCCTTATCAAAGCCCCACCCTTCATTGATCACAAAGGAAATGTGGCAAGAGCACATCACTAGGGTTAGGTCAATCAGTGGGATAAACGTGTTTTCAGCATCTTCCCCAGAGTGCCAAGGACCAGTTTACTCCATCTGTTCGGAAAAGTACCCACCATCACAATTGGGAGACCTTCTGCTTCTACAGTATCGTATCTCTAGTCGAAGCGGACTCCATTGTGCTCCTCTGGCCCACAAAACCATCGGAACGATGCCCCTAGGCACTACTCGCATCTCTATCTCTGCTCTTACTCCTCCAGAATACTTGGATCAATTGTATTCAGCCCTTTATGAACTACACCGATAAACATTTTATTGTGGTCTTTGCCACCACGAGAGGTTTCATACAGGGGGAAAAGTACGTCAAAGACATACCCCACGAGGTGATTAATACACCTCGAGAGCTCTATGAGCAATGCGGTATGTGCCTCCGCTTCTCTCGTGAGCTTCGCACGGAGGTTGAAGCCCTGCTCCCTCCCGAGCGGGAAGATCTAATATACATGTCCGCTCCAGATGAATGATTTATAAATATGAACAGTATAGACCTATTACAAGAATGTTCCTACGGTGGATGCTCAGCCAAAGTGGATCCCGCCGAGCTGGAGGCCCTCCTCTCTGATATTAAGCTCCCCATCTCACCCGAATTACTGGTGGGCACCTCTACTCACGATGATGCGGGGGTGTACAAACTCCGTGAAGATCTAGCGCTTATCTTCACCACCGACTTCTTTCCCCCAATGGTTTCCGATCCCTACACATTTGGTAGGATCGCTGCCACCAATGCCCTCAGCGATATTTTTGCCATGGGAGGCACTCCACTTCTATCCCTCAATTTGATGCATTACCCCTCCTCCCGCCTGCCCCTAGAAGGCATGAAACAAATCCTTATGGGTGGACAGAGTGCGATAGATGAGTGCGGAGCTTTTACGGTAGGTGGGCACACGATTGAGGATAACACCCCACAATACGGCCTAGCAGTGGTCGGCACGATTCATCCCGATGCCATCATCACAAATAGCGGTGCAATAGTGGGCGACCAATTAATCCTAACGAAGCCACTAGGGGTAGGTACCCTCATTGCAGGACATCGGTTGGGGCTGACAAAGCCCGAGGATTATGATAAGGCACTCCAATCCATGTGTCAATTGAATCAAAAGGGGATGGAGGTCATGCAGCGATATGGTATCAAGGGGGCCACTGATGTAACCGGCTTTGGATTAATTGGACATGGATTAGAACTAGCCGAAGCCTCTAAGGTAGTCCTCCAATTGGATGCTGATGCCCTGCCGGTATTGCCTGGCACCCTCGAGCTGTTGGAGAATGGTTGTATCCCTGGAGCTGCCTTTCGTAATCTCCGCTATGTAGGTGATAAACTCCTTCGCCACACCAATCCATCCATCAATTACCTCATAGGTGATGCCCAAACCTCTGGTGGACTCCTGATGAGCGTCGCTCCCGAAAAGAGCCAAGAAGTGCTCAATGACCTTCACCATTCGGGATTCCCTTATGCCTCCATCATCGGCAACATAGAGGACGCCTCCCCAAAAAACACCTCAATCCGATGGATTTAGATCAAAAAAAGAGTGGCATCAAATATCTAAATATTAGATATAGGATGACCACTCCACAACAACACATTAAAAACAATTAATCAACAAAACATTACCATCTATTTCGAGACGGGTACGAATACCCTCCATAAGAATATCTTGGCACCCGTTGTGCTATCTTAAATGCCTCTTCGCGATATTTACGATTCATAAAAGAGCTGGCTACACTTTCCGCATCGCTTCTATTTCTAAAATGAGGCACTATCTCCTTATACAACTTAATAGCTTCCTTCTCATTACGCTCTAAATAAAGAATATCTGATGCTTGGCTTCTAGACAGTGTTATATAATTAGGTATCTCCCTAATGATTCTTCTTCTAGAATTAGATGAAGAAGTCATCCTTAACCGGTAGTACAGTCTAGAAAATTCCGATCCCGATAAACTTTGGCGTCTCGAATCATACCTTCGATTATCATACCTTCGATCATCATACCTTCGATCCGTGATGATTACTCTTCCTCTACGTGTAGGATGAGGATCAAAAATTCCTCTCCCATCCATTCCACAGCTACTCAACATCAACGTGAGCAACAGGAAAAAACCGATTTTATTCAAACTTTTCATAACTCAAAGTAAATTGGTTTATATCCATTTTCTGATACTATGACGCACAGAACTCCATAAAGATTAATCCAAAAGTAATAAAAACTTCAATTAAATGCAATATTCAGGTTTTTGATGAGATTTCTCATTGAAATTTGATAACTTTGCCATTAAGGGGGATAGTACCTTAGGGATTATTTGTAAAAACCATTTCATTACACAACAATATGTCTATAGGAAAAATCATCGTTGCCGGGATTGGTCCGGGATCCAAAGAAGATATTACACCTGCGGTTAAAGAAGCTGTAGCCACTTCAGATGTAATCGTAGGATACAAATATTACTTCCAGTTTATTTCAGACGCCATCCGAATGGATGCAGAGTGTATCGATACGGGGATGAAGAAAGAGCGTCAGAGAGCTGAGGAGGCATTTATTCACGCCGAGAAGGGCAAGACGGTATGTGTCATCAGCTCTGGTGATGCAGGTATCTATGGAATGGCACCGCTCATATACGAGATGCTAGAGGAGCGAGGAAGCGACATTGATGTAGAAGTACTTCCGGGCATCAGTGCGTTCCAAAAAGCAGCTTCACTCCTTGGAGCACCTATTGGGCACGACTTCTGCATCATCTCCCTCTCCGATCTCTTAACCCCTTGGGACAAGATTGAAAGGAGAATAATCGCTGCAGCTCAGGCAGATTTCGTTACGGCGATTTATAATCCCAAGAGCCATGGCCGATTTTGGCAACTTTATCGATTACAGGAGCTTTTCCTTATGGAGCGTTCGGCAAAGACCCCTGTAGGCATCGTACGCCAGGCAGGCCGAGAGGAACAAGAGATCACACTTACTACACTTAGCGAATTTGATCCTGAAGTGGCTGATATGTTCACCATAGTGCTGATAGGCAATTCCCAAAGTAAATTCGTGGATGGAAAATTCATTACGCCTCGCGGATATTATGGTACGGTGGGGAAGGAATCTGAAAAAGTGGGGCAGGACATCATGATCCGTAGCTTTAAGACTATTGAGAGGGAGCTTCAAAACAAAGAGATCCCATTGGGCAAAAAATGGGCTCTCCTGCATGCCATCCACACTACTGCCGACTTCGAAATGGAGCAAGTAGTAAAGGTAGATTCGGGGGCGGTAGAAAAATTACACGAAGCCTTTGTATCTAAGAATGTAAGGCATATCATCACTGACGTAACTATGGTGGTATCAGGCATCCGAAAGGGAGCATTAAGCCGAATGGGTATTGAGGCGAAGTGCTACCTGCACGACCCAAGAGTGGCAGAATTGGCAGAAAAAGAGCAGATCACTCGCACCCAAGCTGGGATTCGCTTGGAGTGATGACCCCGAGGAGCTGCGTCATATCAAGAATGACGTAGGCTCCGCTCTCGCTCTTATGGAGTGCAAGCCACGACACAATACCATAGATACCGCCACCCTCTACTGGGCAGGTATGCCTGGTAATAGTGCAGACTTCCCAAGCGAGGAAAGTTTCTATACCTTCATAGAGCCTGCTCTCTGCTTCTTCACTGCAGAGACCAATTACAAAGACTCTCTATCTCCCTTTGGGATAAAGATGGCCGACCGCTTGTCGGGTAAGCCCATCCACTTAGATATCTCAGATCTCCCGATGAAGAAAGGGATTACCACCAACCGCAATAAGTTCATCCTCGGACCATCTGGAAGCGGGAAATCATTTTTTACCAATCATATGGTACGACAGTACTACGAGCAAGGGGCGCATGTGCTCTTGGTGGATACGGGTAACTCTTATCAAGGGCTATGTACATTGATACACCAGAAGACCAAAGGCAAGGATGGGATTTATTTCACCTATACCGATGAGCATCCTATCTCTTTTAATCCCTTCTACACCGATGACAACGTCTTCGATGTAGAGAAGCGTGAGAGTATTAGCACCTTATTGCTGACCCTATGGAAGAGTTCTGATGAGCGGATTACTAAAACAGAGGCTGGCGAGTTAGGTTCAGCTGTCAATGCTTACATTGAATATATCAAGGTGTCTCCTAATCATACCCCATGCTTCAATGGCTTCTACGAGTTCCTACGAGACAGCTATCGAGAGGAGTTGAATCAGAGAGACATCAAGGTGACCCGTGAGGACTTTAATGTGGACAACCTTTTGACCACGCTCAAGCAATACTACAAGGGCGGTCGGTACGACTTCCTGCTCAATTCGGATAAGAACATTGATTTGCTCTCCAAGCGATTTATCGTCTTTGAAATTGACGCAGTGAAGGATAATAAAGACCTCTTCCCTGTGGTAACCATCATCATCATGGAGGCATTCATCAATAAGATGAGACGACTGAAGGGCATCCGCAAGATGATTCTCATAGAGGAGGCTTGGAAAGCAATTGCCAGTGCTAGCATGGCAGACTACATCAAGTACCTCTACAAGACAGTACGAAAGTTCTATGGAGAAGCCATTGTGGTAACACAGGAGGTGGATGACATCATTCAATCTCCCATCGTCAAAGAGAGTATAATCAACAACTCAGACTGCAAGATACTCCTCGACCAGCGTAAGTACATGACCAAGTTTGATGGTATTCAAGAGATGCTTGGGCTTTCGGAGAAAGAGAAAGGACAGATTCTCTCCATCAACATGAACAACGACCCCAACCGACTATATAAAGAGGTTTGGATTGGTCTTGGTGGTGTACAATCAGCAGTCTATGCGACAGAGGTCTCCATGGAGGAGTACCTCACTTATACAACTGAGGAGTTGGAAAAGGTTGAGGTAATGAAACGAGCAGAGCAATTGGGTGGTGACATTGAAGTAGCTATCCGTCAGCTGGCACAAGAGAAAAGAGAGAAGAACTAACAAAATAATGATTTAAGCAATGAAACAGAAGTTATTGATACTAATGTGTGCAGTCGCATTCCTTGGGATTAGAGCAGAAGCGCAATGGGTTGTTACAGATCCAACCAATTTTGCTGGCAATATCGCCAATACGATTAAGGAGATAACGACTGCAAGTAAGACGGTCAAGAACACCTTGGATAACTTTAAGGAAGTGGAGAAACTCTATAATGAGAGTAAGCAGTATTACGATGCCCTCAAGAAGGTGAATAATCTTATAGGCGATGCTTACAAAGTGAAGGAGACCATCCTCATGGTAGGAGATATCTCCGAGATTTATGTCACCTCCTTCAAAAAGATGCTCAATGACCCCAACTTTAGACCGACCGAATTGGCAGCTATGGCTTCGGGTTATACCAAGCTATTGGAGCTAAGTGGCGAGAGCCTGCGAGAGCTAAAGAATGTGGCTAAGAGCAATGTCTTCTCGATGAATGACCACGAGCGGATGCAGATGATAGACCAGATCTACAATACCGTGCGTGAGTATCGCTCCATCGTCTCCTACTATACCCGCAAGAATATCTCGGTCAGTTATATCCGTGCGAAACAAAAGGGGCAACTGAATCAGATGCTCTCGCTCTATGGAACGGGTGATGCTCGTTATTGGTAATGATGATTATTTGATATGGACTTCACAAGTTTACACGAGCTTCTCCGTGCTACCTATAACGAGATGATGCCGCTCTGTAGCCATATGACGGGTATTGCCAAGGGCATTTCGGGATTGGGGGCTCTCTTTTATATAGCTATCAGGGTGTGGGCTTCATTGGCGAGGGCAGAGCCCATAGACCTCTTCCCTTTGCTTCGCCCCTTTGCCTTAGGCTTCTGCATAATGTTCTTCCCATCCTTGGTGTTGGGAACAATGAATACTATACTTTCGCCAGTGGTTAAGGGGACAGAGCAATTGGTAGCTGTTCAGGAGGGGGAAGTGACGACCCTAAGGGCGAAGAGAGATAAGCTGAAGGAGGAGGCTTTACTTAGAGACCCAGAGACCGCATACTTGGTTTCCAATGAACTCTTTGATGCAAAGATTGAAGAAATGGGTATTATCGGACCGTCAGATGCAGTGACCATTGCTGGGATGTATGCGGAGCGTGCTGCGTATCGATCAAAGCAGTGGATTATGAAGGCCATCCAAGATATATTGGAGTTCCTTTTCCATGCTGTCAGCCTTATCATTGATACCCTTCGCACTTTTATACTGATTGTTCTATCGATTTTGGGACCTATTGTCTTTGGTATTTCGGTTTGGGATGGTTTGGGTGGCTCACTCTCTGCTTGGTTTAGCCGCTATATATCGGTGTATCTATGGTTGCCCGTGAGCAGTATTCTTACAGCCCTCTTGACCAAGATACAAGTCTTGATGCTCCAAAAGGATATTGCTCAGTTGGCTGACCCAACCTTTATCCCAGAAGTGGGGAGCTGGTACTATATGGCATTTTTTCTCATCGGTATCATCGGCTATACGGCTGTGCCTACGGTAGCAGGATGGATCATTGAGGCAGGTGGCGGTATCGGTGCTTATGGCCGTAATGTCAACCAAGCAGGAAAGGTTGGGGCTCAAAAGGCTTATACTGGTGGTAAGCAGGCGGCAGGGGCTGGTGGTGCTGCGATAGGTAATATGTCTGGAAGAATCAAAGCCAAACTCACAAAGAGGTAAGCCTCCAACCCCTGAGGGGGCTTGAAATAAATAACAACAAGCTAAACAGATATGGAATTTAAGTCATTAACTAATATAGAGAGTTCGTTCAAACAGATACGGCTCTATGCGATACTCTTTGTGGTCTTTTGTCTTGGAGTGTGTGGGTATGTCGTTTATAGCTCGTACTCCTTTGCGCGTGAACAGCGTGAGAAGGTGTATGTACTGGACAATGGGAAGTCGCTCATCTTGGCACTGAGTCAGGATGCTGCTACCAATAGACCAGTAGAGGCAAGGGAGCATGTGAGACGCTTTCACGAACTCTTCTTTACGGTTGCTCCGGACAAGGAGTCCATCGAGGAGAATATGTCACGAGCCTTTATGCTGTGCGATAAATCAGCATTTAACTACTACAAAGACCTTGCCGAGAAAGGTTATTACAATCGGATTATCTCGGGAAACATCAATCAACGTGTGGTTTTGGATTCTATCCAGTGCAACTTTGAGGTTTATCCCTATGAGGTAGTAACCTTTGGTCGACAGTACATCGTACGGCAGAGCAACATCACTGAGCGTAGCTTGGTGACGAGCTGTACGCTCCAAAACTCGGTGCGTTCGGATAATAACCCACAGGGTTTCCTGATGGAACAGTTCGTGGTGCGTGAGAATAGAGACATTCAGACGATAAAACGATGAATAGTGTGGTCAATAGAGGGTGGAAAAGAGTTTTGGTATCTGTCCATAAAGGATGTGAACAACTTTCCCAAAAGCAAAGAAGGATGATTCTGTGGAGTGTATGCGGCATCTACTTGCTTCTATCACTTTATATGCTGATTAAGCCTTTTATAGTCAAGAATAGTTGGCAGCCGATCGTTGTGGCAAGGGATACGATAATTGAGACGCCAGTGGAGGAAATACTATTGGACTCACTATTGATAATAGGATCGATGGAGTATTTAGCAGATAAATAACTATGGATAAGAATAAAGGACTTTCAACGAAGCAAAAAGAGCAAGTCAAAAAGTGGCTTATTTTCTCGGGGTTGGGGCTCTTCTTTGCTTTCTCAATGTGGTTTATTTTTAAGCCGTCAGAGAGAGAGCTGGCTATGGAGCAGTCAGGGCTGAATGATATGGTTCCGCAAGCTTCAGTAGATCAACTTGAAGAGAATAAGCTAAAAGCCTATGAACTGTCAAGTTATGAGGAGAGTGTAGTAGAGCAACGCAAGGAGATTGGTCGGCTCTCAGATTACTTTGATCAGGAGGATACATCTCCATACCCTCTAAAAGGTCAAAGGGAAGACTCAGCTTCCACTTCAGAGGCTTGGGGTGGTGATATAGCGGGGTCGGTTCAGCAGTATGAAAGAAATAACCAGTTGCTGGCTTCCTTTAATGAGGCGGAGAACTACTACGAAGAAGAAATTGATTATCTCCGAGGAGAAATAGAGAGTCTTCGTGAGGAGCTGAACAATCGAGAGCAGGACATCGCAAGCGAGGAGGAGCGACAGTTGGCTCTGATGGAAAAGAGCTACCAAATGGCTGCGAAGTATATGCCGTCAGTTGGGACTGCTGATAAGACTCTTGCCTATGGGCGTCCTCTGGTTGATGGGCAGTCGGTGAATAGTGAACCTTTGACAACAAATGCACCTGCAACTGATCTTCCTCAGATGGAGGTATTGGCAGAGCGAAAGCCAGTGATCTCTATGCTGGAACAGCCGATGACGGACTCTGCATTTATCGCTGACTATGGGGCAAGTGAGCGAAATCTGGGATTTTTCTCTGTCGGGACCGTGGCTAAGGAGGTAGTACCCAGAAACACCCTAAAGGTGGTGGTCGATAAGACTACTACCTTACAGGAGGGGAGCTTCGTGGTGCTTAGACTCTCGGAGGATGCACACTTCCAAGGTATTCGGCTTTCTCGCAATGCTCCGCTAGTGGCTCAAGCGAAAATAGAGGGGAATAGGATGAGGCTTCATGTGCGGTCGGTGGAGACGGGTGGACGTATCTTCTCAGTCTCACTCTCAGCTTTTGACCTTGATGGTCAGGAGGGTATCGCCATTCCTGGCATTGATGAGGTGCAAGCACTCAAGGAGACCGCTGCAACGGCTGGTGGCTCCATGGGTACTTCCTTCACATTTGCTTCCTCTGCCAAAGACCAGATCATATCAGAGCTGGCAAGAGGGGCAATGCAGGGGGCGAGTCAGCTACTACAAAAGAAGCTTCGTGAGATTAAGGTGCGATTAAAGGGTGGGCATCAGCTCTACTTAGTTCAATCGAAATAATAACTAATCAAAAATATGAATATGAAGAAAGTAATGTTAATGGGGGTATTGGCTCTTGGTATGAGCTTGGGTGCTATGGCACAAGATAATGGACAGAGCTATATGCTCTCTACGGGTGACCTTTACCAAGGGATGAGCCGTGCTATCCCTGCAGGACGTGTGGTGGTGCCGTATGGATTGGAAGTGAGCTTTGAGAAGACGGTGCACTTGATATTTCCTGCACCTATCCGTTATGTGGACTTGGGCAGTAATGCCTTGGTAGCTGGGAAAGCAGATGAGGGGGGAGGTGCTGAGAATGTATTGAGGGTGAAAGCAGCTGTGAGGGATTTTGAAAGAGAAAGTAATCTCTCGGTAATCTGCGATGATGGATCTTTCTATAGTTTTAATGTGAAGTATGCAGATGAACCTGAGATGCTCAGTATTGAGATGAAGGACTTTCTATCTCCTACGGAGGGAAGACTGCCGAGCAATCGTGCGGACATCTACTTCAAAGAGCTGGGAAGTGAGTCGCCCATATTGGTTAAGCTGATTATGAAGAGCATCTACCAAAATGATAAGCGAACCATCAAGCATGTTGGAGCGAAGCAATTCGGGATGCGCTTCTTACTTCGTGGCTTATATGCCCACAATGGGTTGCTTTACTTCCACGTCCGTATGGATAATGAGTCTAATATGCCGTATGAGGTGGACTTTATCACGTTCAAGGTGGTGGACAAGAAGGTGGCGAAGCATACAGCTATACAAGAGCGAATGCTACAACCACTACGTGCCTTTCATCAGGTGATGTGGATTGGGGCGGGACGCTCTGAGAGAATAGTCTTTGCCTTGGAGCAGTTCACACTATCGGAGGATAAGCAGCTTGAAGTGACGCTCTACGAGCGAAACGGCAGTCGCACACTCACTTTCTATGTGGAGCCTGAAGACCTTTTGCTCACTAAGAAGATTGATAACCTTAAACTGAAGTGGTGATGAAGAGATGGTTATCCATGATGGTCTGCGTGATGGTGGCTATGGTTGCTACTATGCCATCGTACGCACAGCGACTAATCCCTAGGCAAAATAGCGTTGAGCTGGTCGGCTCTATTCCGATTATCAAGGGGGAGAGACTATTCGCAAAGGAGAGTTTTGGGGCAGGTCTTGAGTTCGCACACTACTTCAAGCGGGCGAACTACGCTTTTCTCTTGGCGGAATATGAGCAGCAAGGGTTGACTTATCGCTCTTACAATGTTCCACTGCGTGATGCCTTGTTGCACCTCGGGTATATGCACCCGATTCTATCGGATAGGGGCAAGAATATCTTCGGCTACTTGGGGCTTTCTGCACTCTGCGGTTATGAGGAACTGAACGAGGACAAGAAGTTACTGCCCGATGGCGCAACGCTGCTCGACCGCTCACGCTTCGTCTATGGCGGTGCCTTGCATACCTCGGTGGAACTATTCCTTACGGATAATATCCTCTTCGTCCTCAAAGCCCAAGGGCGGTTGCTCTTTGGCTCAGATGTGCATCATTTCCGTCCTGCACTCTCGGCAGGCTTCAAGTTTAACCTCTAAAACTAATAACGATGAAAAAGAAGATTTTAAGTTCAATATGGGTAATGGGTGTACTTGCCCTTGGCGTGTTTTGTCTATCTGCTTGCAATCGGGATTTGGATGTGCGACAGTCTTATCCGTTCACTGTCGAAGCGATGCCCGTGCAAAAGAGTATAGCAAAGGGAGAAACCGCTGAAATCCGTTGCACGCTCAAACGCGAGGGCAACTTTGCCGGCACTCGCTACACCATCCGCTACTTCCAGTCCGATGGCAAAGGAACGCTGAAAATGGACAACGGCACGGTCTTCCAACCCAACGACCGCTATCCGCTCACGAAAGAGGAGTTCAGGCTCTACTACACCTCACTCTCCACCGACCGCCAGACGATTGACATCTACGTCGAGAACAACCACGGACAAATGGAACAGTTTTCATTTGATTTCAATAGTAAGAGAGAGGATTAGGTTCATGTAGTTGCTTTTATTATATATTGCAAGGCGATTGGCTATGATAGCCAGTCGCCTTGATTGAGTTAAATGAGGCACTATTGAAAAAGAACGAAAAGTATCTGATGTGAATATAGTTATTTATTGGTAAGTTTGTCCTATAGAATATATTCTTTGCCTTTAAAAGTTTAACTAATTGATGCACGAATTATGAAGAAGTATTTTAGTTTGATAATTGCATTTTTCATATTTGTTTTTAGCTCCATCTCCTGCTCTAATAAATCAGGTGAGATTCAAGAGTTAAGGGCAACCAAATTAACCTTTAAGGAGACTAATATTTCCTTGAAAGTTGGAGACAAAATAAAATTAGAGGTGGTAGAGTACCCTGAAAAAGGCACCTATGATTTAATAGAATGGCAATCTTCCAATTATTCAGTTGTAAGAATCGATGAGAAAGGCTACATAGAGGCTATTTCAAGAGGTGAATCGACTGTCACGCTCGTAACAAACCTAGGGACTATTGAGTGTAATGTCCGAGTAGAATACATTCCCCTTGCAAGTTTTTCATTGGTAAATGACAATGTTATCATTAAAGAAGACGAAACTTTCCAGCTAGAAGTAGTCATAGAACCGAAAGAAATCCTGCAATATTCTCCTACTGTGACCTTTAGATCTAATAAGCCTGAGGTAGTAGAGGTTGATGAAAATGGACTTTTAAAGGCCAATCAAGAAGGCACAGCAGTTGTTACCGCAACCTTTCAAGACCATGTGTACGACCCTAATTTAAGAAGTATTGTCTTACAAGAAGCTTCTGATGAGTGTCCTGTCGTTGTTAAGAGAAAACCTAAGGTGAAATTCAAGGAGTCTTCAACTGAGCTTGAAATCGGGACTTCAACAATGCTAGAAATAGTTTATGATGGGGAGCTAAACGGTATCGGGTTTGACTTTTTCTCTTCAAATGAGGCGGTAGTTTCTGTAGATAAAACTGGGATAGTTACGGCTCATAAAGAAGGAAGTGCTGAGGTTATAGTAAGGGCTAAGGATAATAGTACTGAAGACAAAATACTAGTTTCAGGCAAGGCTTTCTATTCTTTCTTTAATGTCGTATCAGTTATCGACTCATGGATTGTAACTGGTGAGTGGATGACAAAACAAGCTAGAACTATTGTTTCATATAGAGCCAAAAAGAAGATTTATATTTCACATATTGAATTGCTTTCCGATGAAAGTTATTCTGGATCTGCATTATTAATTCAATATTACCCTATTACCCTATTAATGCCTGACAAGGGAAATAGTTTTGAATTTTATCTAAAATATGAACAGCTACATGAGCCATTTCTACGTATGCATATTTATGACAAAGATACACGCTATATTTTAAGAAAGTCAGAACATGGTAGTAAGTTTTATTTAGAGAAACAGGAACCCAGTGATATTATGTCTCACCTATTTGACTAGGCACTATCCTTAATAGGAGATAAGCAACATAAGTAAACACCACCAGAAGCTATTTAATCATATCCAAGTATCCTTCTTGAGGACATCAAAGAAGTCGAAGCGATAGCCCATCAATGGTACGGCTGTGCGGAAGTAGCTGTTGCTATTCACTGCTTCACAGAGCCAATCCTTTTCCTCTCGGCTTATTCGCTCGCCACGATTCAGTTTTACACGCAAGAGATAGACCTTGCTCGCTTGTAGGCTCTCCAATGGATTCACGTCCCACTGCACGAACTTACTCGCCAATGGTTGCTCGCTTACTATTAGGTCGTTACTTATGCGGTAATGAGAGGAGGAGCTATATCCTTTTTCTTTCATCGTCAGTTGCTTATTTTCTTTCATCTTATCCATAGTGACATTTTTTTGCGTTCAACGGTCGGAGTATGCTGATCCCTTATTGTGGCAGAGAAAAGGTAGAGGGCTAAGGCTGATACAAGGTTTTGTGCAGAAATACTACCCCAAATGGGGCTGGAGATTTCTGCAACAAACCAGAAAGGCACCGACCTTGAAGAAGCCGATGCCCAATACTACCTTTGCCACTGAAAAAGGGGACAGCTAATGCTCCCACCTACGCAACTCTATGTGGAACGAAATGGGGAGTTAAGAGAAAGTGTTCATCTACAGAAGACAGAGAAATAGGTATATTTGCTTTAAACCAATAAGAATGGACGTGTATGGAGCAAGAATATCAAGAAGGAAGCCTATTTAACAAGGCAGGTATGGCATTATCAATGCCAAATGTAGAGGACTCGGAGATTCCTTTGGGGACATTGACTATGCTAATGAAGACTGCTGGCTTAGATAGTTCAGGAGAACCACCTTATCGAGCAAATTGTGATGAGATTGCAGAAGCTATCGATTCAGATTGCTGTGTCGTAATTCGAGCCTACATAGAAGATGGAAGTGATGGTTTTTGGGTTTACACATATAGTCCCGAAGATGTAGGTGCTTATGGTTATGGCAAAACAATAAGGGAAGCAAAGAATAGCATTTTAGAAGGGATAGAGACAGCAAAAGAGAGCTACTAAGAAATGGAAGATCAGAGTATGATGCCACTCTCTATAAAGGGAGACTATCGGATTGAGTTTGATATTCAACCTGCACTTAGAGATTTCTCAGAGGACTGGGAGGTAAAAACAATTTAAGACGTTAAAATTATGGGAGTTGACTTAAATTTAATCTTACCCAATGATTGCAAAGACTTAAGGGACAATAAACATGCTCTAAATGTTTTCAACAATACTATTGATAAAATTACTTCATTTTTCGGAGGTAGAAGACAATTTGTAACTGATATATTAATATTCAATTCTGATTCTAAAGAGTGGGAAGAGTTTGGTTGCAATTATGAAGAAGATATGCCTGACTATAGTTTTTCTATTCCTTTGCTTTCTGTGACTTTTTACATGAAGCAAGGTTACTGGGAAGTGTGGACAAATGCAAGGTATTACCATTATTTCTGGCCGTTTGCTATAGATCAAAATGGGAATCCTATATTATGGGCACGTTACGATTGTTTTAATGCTGCAAGAGTCTTAGGCTTTTCTGAAGGATGGGTTTGTGATGATTACCATTCTTGGAATTGCAAATTAGGTGATGAGTATGCAGATTTTGAAGCTTGGCTAAATTATGGCGAAGATGAAGAAGATGCTATAGTTCACGAGTTTACTACAAGTTTGTTTGGAGGAAAAACAGAGCGATATTTAGACTATGCTAGTAAGTTTCATGACTCATTTAGAGAATGCTTTCAATTAGTTGAATTGTTTAAGAGAAGATTTCCTCAGTATAAAGTGCTTACTATTGGAAGGCCAAACTACAGGTTCGCTCTAGTATCGGAAGAAGACAACTTATTTGTAGTTAATATAGAGACAGGCGACAGTCTTACTGACTTCCCTATAGACAATTGTAAAGCAGATTATAATGGTGCTGGATTTGCCATTTTCAATGGAGAATCAAGTGCCTTTTTTAGTCCCACAGGTATTAGGCTAACTGATTTTCGTGTCGGAGATTTTGAATGGAGATGGAGTGTGAAGCATGATTCACCGTTTGATCAAATAATAACTGATATGGCAACTGGCAAACAGTTCTTCAATGATGGCTCTATTGCGACTTCAAATGACTAGTTTTTTGAAACTATAGGACAACAAGAAGGACTGCACAGATGACAACAAGCCAGAAGACAAGGTTAAAGATGGTGGAAGCGATGCAGAGGATGAAGCGGATTATCCAGCGGAGGACGAGAAAACCTGTGATGATGGCAACGACATTGAGGGCTTCTGTTGTAAGTGTCTCAGCAAGAAGTCGGTAGCCTACGTAGAGGATGCAGAAGACGAAGGCAATGCAAAAGAATTGTCGAAGTCGCCAACGTATGAGTTGTGACTTGCTTAATTCTGACTCTGGCGGAGCTTTGGGAGCTTGCTTATCAAAAGGGAGAAAAGCTGGTTCGTGCGGGTCTTTATTCATAACTATCTTATTCATAACTGGAGCCTCTATTGGTTTCAAGAGCGGACAAGAGTAAGCTCATTGGCGTGTGTCACGGCTTGAATATCTTAGCTCTTGAAGCGATAGAAGCTCCATGGTTTAATGTTTAGTTCCGCACGCTATGCATCTACCGTTGGGAGCTTACTCTCCTCTATCAGCAGAGCAATAGTGCCAGTCAGTTCAGTGTACAGCAACTCATACGCAGGTGTGCCGTCAAACTCATCGTTAAGATCGTACTTCTGCAATACCTCCTTGACTGCCTGGCTGCCGAGTAGAATAGGTGCAAGCTTTTCAGGCAGTGGTTCAGGTAGTTCAGCCTCGAACTCATTCTCCAAGACTGTCCGAATTGTATCATTTGCTGAGAAATGAAGTCCTCGAAACATAGTCTCTGAAGCTAGTTCTTCCGCTTGCAAGTGGTCGTGTCCTTGCTCAATTGCTTCAAGATAGACCGTGAGTGCCTCTTCTGCTCGAGCATTCGTGAAAGCCTTATCCTGTAACTTCCCAGGATGATAATCATTCAAATACTCCTCCAGCTTCAAGAGAAAGTACGATAGTGGTCTCTTCTGTCTCATAATTCATTCTTCTTTATCAGTAGTTACATATCCTATTGCCTTACGAGGCTTAGACTTCTGTTCAAAGAGCTGAGTCAGCACCTTGTAAAGCTCGCTAAACTGAGAGTTTGTGGATAGCTCCAGCTCATCAATTCTTCGTTTTAGTTCTTCATAACCTATCGCCATTTGTCTTAATGCCACAAATGCTCTAATGATGGCTATATTCATATCAATCGCTCTTTGACTACGCAATACAGATGATAGCATTGCTACGCCATGCTCCGTGAAAACCATCGGCAAAACAGAGCTGTGTTTTAGGGCTTCTGGGAACCGGTCACAATTTGTGACCAGTTGAGAAAACTCATATTCTGAGAGTACAAACATAAAGTCCTCTGGAAATCTCTCAATATTGCGTTTAACCGCTTGCTTTAACACCTTGGTTTGTACTTCGTAAAGCTCTGCTAGGTGATAATCAAGCATTACCCTCTGTCCTCTCACATCAAAGATTTTACTTTGAATTACATCAATCTCTACATTCGTATTCATCTTGTTGCAGCCTCTAAAGGTGGTACATTGTTCAATGAAAAGTCGCCAATCTTATCCGCAAGTTCCATCATATCCTTCTCAATCTTCTTATTAGTAATGCGTGCATAAATCTGTGTTGTCTTAATGTTTGTGTGTCCTAGGATTTTGGAAACGGACTCTACAGGGACTCCTTTGCTCAGGCAAAGAGTAGCAAAAGTATGACGGGCAATATGAAAGGTTAGGTTCTTCTTTATGCCACAAATGTCAGCAATCTCTTTGAGATATGAATTCATCTTTTGATTGCTGAGAATAGGGAAGAGTTTACCTTTTCTCTTAGTTTGTCCCACGTACTTTTGGATGATGCTTTTAGGTATATCCAAAAGAAGCACATTAGATGTGGTCGAAGTCTTCTGCCGTTTGGTCATAATCCAATCATTGCCATCAAGAGATACAATATGTTCGGGAGTAAGGTTAGAAACATCAATGTAAGCAAGACCTGTAAAACAAGAAAAAAGGAATATATCCCTTACAAGCTCCAGCCTTGGAAGACTTGACAGATCTTTGTCTGAAATTTTTATTACTTCTTCCTCAGTAAGAAAGCCCCGATCAACAGGTTTGTAATGAAAGCGAATGTCCATAAATGGATCGTGTTGAATAATCCCACGCTTCTGAGCATATATCACCATTGTCTTTATGCCCTTTAGTTTTTTCTGAGCAGTATTATGAGAGATGTTTTTCTCTGTGACTAAGAATAATTCAAAGTCTTTCAGTACGACAGAATTAAACTCAAGTAATCCTAAGTCTTTTCTCTTATACTTGGTCTCTAGAAACTCTACAAAGTCGCGTCTAATGATAGTGTACTTTTGGAAACTTCCTTTTCTCAAGCTTACACCGACCTTCTCCTTAATACTCTCAATGTATTTGTCAAAGACAGGGAGAATAGTAGAGAACTCTTTTTCTTCTCCTAGGAACAACGTTTTGAATGACTCTGCAGTGAGATAGTCTTCAAACTCATGTTTTCTAAATAGTTCATACAATGAGGCTGTAAGGGCATCAAGGGAAGCATTTAATGCTATAGCATCTGCCGTTCTACCTTTAGCTCTGCTTGTGGAATTACTCCAAAGGGCTTTCTTTACAGATAGCTGGCTAGAGCCAAGATTAACCATTTCACCATCTAAGATGATACGGACCATGATTGGATTTTTTCCTTCTTTGTTCTCATAATTTGAGCGTAGGTAGTAGGACACCTTGAATTGCTTCTTCATACTCTAAAATCTTTTTAGTGGCATCATTTTATATTGCTACACTTTTTTCAAATGTTTGTACACAAAATACTGCCACAAAGTTCACAATAAAGTTTCTGAATATGAGCATATTACGGTATTCAATATGGTGGTCATTTGGTAGTCATTGCTACAATTTTTCAGCCAATTAAAAGTTGTAGCAATTTCTGTAGCAGAAAAGTGGTCTATTGCTAACTACCAAATATCTGTTTTGGTATTCAGCGGTAGTCACTGAAACAAGAAAAATCGCTGTAAAGCAGGGCTCTACAACGATTTTTCCTCTGTTTTGAATATTCATCTGACTACTCAGATGAAACTCAAAAATGCCACAAAGTGGAGATGGAGGGATTTGAACCCTCGTCCAAACACGGAACTAATCCGCTTTCTACACGTTTATCTTTGCTTTAATTGTCGGCATATGGGTGGGGCCAAAGCTACCGTCCCAAACGCTTATCCTCTGTGACTGTCGTTAGCAACAAGAGGTCAGTTACTAACCCTTCCCGATATATCTACACCACCAGTTCAGACCACCTCGGGATCCCGGTATCTGGGTGATGTCTTGCCGCGAGCCATATGGCTCAAGCGAAAGAGCATTAATCTACTTTATTCGATTAAGCTGCAAGAGCGTAATTATTTTCGCCAGTTAAATTGGTCGAAGCCTAAGATTTAAGTGCCAGTACAACAATGCACTACGTGCTTACAGACCACCTCTACGTGCTGTCAAAACCTGTCATCCCCGCTAGGATTCTAGTTTACAAATGTACTATTTTATTTTGTAATGTTCAAATATATCGTCTCATAGCTCACTGGACTGACATTTTTTGCTATTGAAGCAATTGTTTCGTTGTCATTTAGTCGCGATTATCAGCATTGGTTCTTTGTGTGAGGCTTAAGCTTATATTAATGTGGAAGTATAAAAACTTATAAATCTTATCATGATTAGATCTTCTCCTTGGAGAATCCTCAATAATGTCAAATGAAGACTTTCTTAAAAAAGTTCGAGACTTAGTCTTCTCATAGTTTTAACCTCATCTGTTGAAACTAATAATTTCCGATTTAAAACTTCTTCATTGATAGTCGAGGTTATCCTTAGTTGTGAATACTTCCTTCAAAATGATAAACCAATTGCTTGAAGTCCTTATATCTTTCTCCATTAATCCAAAGTTCTTTTGGAGAGATATTAAACATCATGTTTTTATTTGGCATTGCTGTCTCAGCATCTCCTCCAAAGTTCTGACAAAAAATAATTTTAATAGTTGGAGGAGCTCCATAGCCTCCCAGAATTGTCACATCCTGAGGAAGTAATTTGAAATGGATAAGTCCATTATCTCTTTGTGTGAATTTATATTCAGCCTTTACCTCTATGCTATTTATATTACGTAAGGTCATAGCTATACTTTCGTCAATTATGCTTTCAGCCATTGGAAGGAGAGACATCTTAAAGGTCAGCACATCACTAGATACTCCTATGCCATCTTTTATTTTTGAAATACTTTTACCCTGATAATAGGCAACATCTACCGAACCATGATAGTTGCCTTCTATTTGCTTAAGCATTTCTTTAGTTTGAGCCTGAGAAAATGTTGGCTTATCCTTATTACAACTTGTAAAACTGAACAGACAAAGGAAAAGTAACAACGCTAGACCAATGTAACTTTTTAGTTTAAATATCTTCATTATAGTAGTTTTTGTTAAGTTTATTTGGTTTTATCGACATTATAAATAATTACTTCACTCAATTGTTACTGATGTCAAAAAATAGAGAGTTCTGTCCGCGTAGTAAATTCCTCTAAAAATTGAATACCTCTGTACGAGTTTCCTTTCTTATTAAGCGGTGGACTCCATACAGTAATGCAGTACTTATGAGGATGAACAGCCACGATGCCCCCTCCTACACCACTTTTTCCAGGTAAACCCACTTTGAATGTGAATTGTCCCGACTCATCATAAAAGCCACAGGATTGCATAAGTGCATTTGCTCGTTTAGTACGACTAGGAGATAATATTCGCTTGCCACAGTAAGGTACAACACCGTTATTAGCAAGGAATAGGAAACTCTTTGATAGTTCGGCACAACTCATCTCTATGGAGCATATATGAAAGTATAGATCCATTACTTTATCTATATCATTATGAATGTTTCCAAAAGACTTCATGAAATATACTAGTGCCATATTGGTAAAACCTGTTGATCTCTCAGATTCAGCGACACGATGGTTAAAGTTAATGTCATCACTACCAGCTAATTCTCTAATGAAGTGGAGAACTTCTTCTTTAGGAGAAGTAAGTTCACTTACTAAAATATCACAGATTACGATAGCTCCGGCATTAATAAATGGGTTTCTGGGAATCCCTTTGTCGCTTTCGAGCTGAACAAGGGAGTTAAATGCAGTTCCACTTGGCTCAATACCCACACGATCCCATATATCACTTTTGAGATGAGAGTATGCCATCACATATGAAAATACCTTAGATATACTTTGGATCGAAAATCGTTCATCAGCATCTCCGTAGGCAAACTTTTCTCCATCTACAGTTGTAAGCTGTACTCCAAATTTATCGGGATTAACTTTTGATAGTTCTGGTATATAGCTCGCGACTTCCCCTTTATTCTCTAAACTAGATAGTTCGGTATATATTTCTTTGAATATATCATTATAGTTCATTGTCATAGATCTGTACAGGAATAAATTAATGGCTTTTTAGACAAATAGTATTTGTTTTATTTCTTCAGACAAATATAATCTATTATGGTGATATAACAACTTGTTTATGGGTGAAAATAGTCTTCCCTCTGATAGTGTTAATATAAGGTGTCGATAATATTGTCAATCACATTGGCATCTACAATTTGTATGTCTCCAGTGGTCGCATTCATAATATCTTTGTAATTTAAATCCTTCGATAAGGATTCCATCGAAGCGGCTCCTACACCCTGAAAAAATTTGATCACGATATTATAGTGTGTATTTCTTACAACAGCATATAATCCTGGGATAGCACTTTTTTCCTTTAATTGTTCTTCTGTAAAGTGTTGTATTGGAATTGAGAAAAAGCTAGTTCCATGCTTGTAATATCTGATTGACTTACTTTGATAGCCATTCTTTGGGTATTGATCACTACTACCTTTTAATTCACGGTACGCTGTAATTATATCAATATCCTCATCTGTTTTAGTCTCTGACTCATTGCTTTTTTTGTAAAGGGCATCAAACTCTGCTTCGGAAAATCCTTTATCCTTGAAATAGACCCAGGAAGGTAGTTTGCTTCTATCTCTAATGGAATTAATATCTGCATCACCTAAATTAATATCCTTGGGGTATATCATAGCCATGACTATTAATCGCGTAACCACCGTTCCCCAATAGTCCTTAGCATCCATTGTATTTTCAGGGATAATCAAATAACTATTTTCCCTATCATCTTTCGATGAATAATAAAACGTGAACTTTTCACTCCCGTCTTGATTATAAAAGGGATGGTACAAAAAATCAGGCTCTAATAAATCCATTTCTTTAGACCCGAAGTTCGAATAGTTTGGATCAATAGGGAAATCAATGCCTAGTTCTGTCTTGACTTGCTGATCATATTTTGGCAACAGAATAAACTTCTTATTTAGAACGTCTGCAAAAACAAGAATGCTATTATTAGAGATAACGAATCTATTATCATGGATCACAGGAGACCAGTTAACTGATGCAAAAGCATTAATTGGAGCTAAGACACACTCATCGAGAGCATATGTATGGTCAGACAACGTGGATATGCTCGGTTCTTTCTCTGAAATAATGAGGGGGTTAGAATTTATATATATACTATTCTTAAGATATCCTTTGGTGTAAAACTCTTTCTCATCTCTTACTATTGCAGATTGCATCAGCTTGAATGGCTGACCTACAGATGTAGCACTCTTAATGGCTTCGGTAGCACCTGCTATAATGTAAATATGATATTGTCCCCTATTTATTTTAAATGGGATTTTAATCCTAAATTTTGAGTCTGTGTTATCACTTTGTATAAAGTCTTTTCCACTTAGAACTCCTTTATGAGCATTTATATCACAATCATAGGTATAAGCAACAGTTGAAGACTTTATGTCAGAATCAAGTTGGTAGAAAACAATCCTTAAACCCTCGAAATTAATTCTCGCTTTTCTCATTTCATCAACCGAGGAAGGGTATGCCCGTGTTACCACATCAGAAAAGGAAGCGGTTAATAAGATCTCCATTTGCTCCTTTTCGGCAATATTATTTTCTTCAACATCAAGAGAAACACGCTGTACACAACCACTAAGTACAAACACAGTGGTAATCGCTATTAACAACTTAAGATTTTTCATGATAAACTACAAGAATATAGTCCTATTGTAATATAGTAAATGTGTTTTGATAATATTAACAAGCAAATCTAATAAATATAAATAAACAACACAATTGTTTCTTGCTTTATTGCACTTGGACGAAAGTTTTTATCTGCGAGAGCCAAGCAGTACATTGATTGTATTTCCTTTAATGTGCTATGTGAAATCTATAAGAATTGTTCGTATGAGATAATGATTGCTGATCATTCGATTTCTAGTATGGTTTTCTTAAAACTTATATTGACATTAAAATGCTGTCCGATAAAAGTTATTTTCTTCTCCAAAATAACTTTTATCGGACAGCAATTATCTTTAAAATGGGAATAAAGAGATTACTTCTTTATATCCAGTTTGCTTTCAACCTCTTGGGCGAGTTCGTTATCTACAAGTACGCGACCACAATACTCACAGGCAATGACTTTCTTGCGAGCATTAACGTCAAGAACTCGCTGTGGTGGTATCTTATTAAAACAACCCATACATGCACCCCGATCAATGGAAGCAACAGCCAAACCATTGTGAGATGACTTTCTAGTTCGTTTGAAGGCTTTAAGTACTCGAGGCTCTATAACCTCCTCAAGCTCCTTAGCGGTCATTCTGAGCTTTTCTTCCTCTTGCCTTGTTTCAGAGATAATTTCGTCAAGTTCGGTACTCTTGATATTATACTCTTCTTTAAGTTCGTCAATCTCTGCAACGATAGCCTCTGTACTATCTTTTAGCTCCTGAATACGCTCTTGATCCTCTCTGATATTCTTCTCAAATAGTTGAATATCCAAAGATTGATTCTCAAGCTCCTTATTAAGGGCATCGTATTCCCTATCATTACGTACAGAGTTAAGCTGCTCCTGATACTTCTGAGTCATATTCTGAGCAATACGGATACGTTCGCGACTTTGCTCAATATACCCCTTAAGCTTCTTGATCTCGCCATCGATCTTCTGAAGACGGGTATTACGTCCTTCAATTTGATCTTCTAACTCTTGTACCTCTAGTGGTAATTCCCCACGCAATGTACGGATTCTATCAATTTCTGACGATACTACTTGTAGTTCATAGAGAGCCTTTAGACGATCCTCTATGGATAATTCATTTTCTATCTTCTTAGCCATTCTTACTTCAGATGTATTTTACTGGGTTCTTGCAATTGCTCGAACAACGGACGACAAAGTTACCTTTTTTTTGGCATAAAACATTATAAAGCAAAGTTTTTGTCAATTCTTCTGACTCAAAATGCCCAATAACCATTAATGTAAGCAAGTCTTGAGCATCATAATAATCATTATACTTTGCCTCTCCTGTGATGAAAATATCAGCACCTTGCTCTGCTGCAGATTTCATCAAAAATGCTCCAC
>JAUISX010000006.1 GCA_030434245.1 Porphyromonadaceae bacterium W3.11 | reverse complement strand
TCAAAATGCCCAATAACCATTAATGTAAGCAAGTCTTGAGCATCATAATAATCATTATACTTTGCCTCTCCTGTGATGAAAATATCAGCACCTTGCTCTGCTGCAGATTTCATCAAAAATGCTCCACTTCCCCCACAGTATGCGATTCGCTTAACATTTTGATGAAGAATTTCACTGTGTGCAATCTGTTCAATCGGCTGAAAATCTTTCATCTTACGGACCAATTCATCAATTGAGATTTCATCAGGAAGATCACCAATGATACCTGCTCCGATATTTGGGTTCTTTGGATCAATTGGAGAAATAGGTTTAGTATTACATAATCCCATTTTGTCTGCCCAGAAATAATTGACCCCCTTACTATCATTATCTAAATTTGTGTGAGCAGAATAAATAGTTATATCATGCTTGATCGCCATCATGACACAATGATGAATATAATAGTCAGGTGTTATCTGTTTAGTGGCATGGAATAGTAATGGATGATGTGTCACAATAAGATTACACCCCTCCTTAATCGCTTCATCAATAACCAACTCCGTAATATCTATAGCCACAAGCACGCCTCTGAGCTCCTGATTAATATCTCCAACTTGAAGGCCAGAGTTATCCCATGAGTCTTGTTGATTTAGGGGTACTTTACGATCTAGATAATCTAGTACTTCACGAATCTTCATACTCTATTTTACTCCTCTCTTATTAAGCTCAATGGAATACTTCCTAGCATTCTTCATGTGCTGAGCATAGGTCTCAGCAAATTCATGATAACCACTAAAATCTGATTTAGCACACATATAGATGTACTTATGCTCTCGAGCATTAAGTACGCCATCAATAGCAGCAATATCGGGAATACGAATAGGTCCAGGTGGCAACCCAATATTTTGATATGTGTTATAGGGGTCGTTAATCGTAAGGTGATGATGAAGGATTCGGCGTAACCCAAAATCTTTAAGAGCAAACTTGACGGTTGGATCCGATTGTAACCTCATCCCTATTCTCAATCGATTAAGATATAGACCGGCAATATCTGGATACTCATCAATCTTATTACTTTCTTCCTGAACAATGGCAGCAAGATTGATAACTTCATACGGAGTCAGGCCAATAAGTTCAGCTTTTTCCAATCTCTCAGCAGTCCAGAAGTTCTTCGTTTCCTTAGCCATCCTCTCAAGAAGCTCCTTAGGAGTGATATTCCAATAAACTTCATAAGTATTAGGGAGGAGATAGTATACCATCGTGGTATCCTTAATACCAACCTGTTCAAGTAACTCCTTATTATTCATCACTTCAGCGACTTGCATGCTATCAATCATCAACTGATTAGCTATTGATTTATAAAGTGCTCCTGGCAGTCTTTTAGATCGAAAGGTAAGACCAACAGGCGACTGCATTCCATAAACCAGTCGATTATATAAAGCTCTAGTCGTATCATCGATATCTATTAAATAGGATCCCACTATTGGTTCATTCTTTGCAAACTGATTTAAAAGGAATTTTAAATCATTAGCATAAGGGGCATTAGTGACTTGATTAATCTCATCAATCACTTCATTCCACGACATTTCAGGATAGATATATATACGAGCTTGCTTTTCACCACCGACATTAAAAGCAGGTGCTTTACTCCACCTGTAATAGGTATAGTAACCTGCAGAGCAGAGTAATATGATGATAAGTAGTATTACCCCTAGGAGATTCTTTGTTTTCTTCTTCATTTTTACGACATAAAAAAGGTATCATCTCCATTATCTTGTGCATCAATAATGGATTTCATCGTCTTTATAAGATGTTGATTTTCAGGCTCTATATCCAATCCTTGATGAACCGCATCAAGAGCCTTTTCAAAATCTCCTATTCTGAAGTAGCTCTGAGCAAGCTTATTAAGGTAGAATACATACTGTGGTAGCTCACCATTTCTCCCACATTCAGCTACAATTTCCTCCGCTACTTCTATATGCTTTTCATACTCACCAAGAGCAAAATAGGCATTCTCAATTGTAAAGTAAGTGCTTTGCTCATCTGGTAGGGAATCAATATGCTCATTCAGAAAATCGAGAGCCTTTTCCTTAATGATATTTCTCTCATACTCGCTTTGCTTCTGGGCATATGTTGTCACATATATCTGCAAGATATCTTTGATACAATTCTCCTTACGAAAGCCAAGATTAAGACACTCATGATAAATATCAAGGGCAGAGTCATAGTCCTTATTTTGCAAACGTCTTCTGGCTTCAGAGTATAACGAATTCTTACCTTTATTTACCTCATATCCTATAGACTTTGCCTTCTCTAAAATCTCACCCATCAAAAGAGAGATTTTATCCAAGTAATAATTACCATCGTTAGAGACCTTAATATTCTCCATTATAGCAAAAGCATCACTATATGAACCAAAGTCCAAATGAGTTATCATGAGCTGAAGCAAACCACCAATCGTATCAGATTTATGAATATTCTTTGCAGCAGGTCCCTTATGATTTTTACCTTTTTGATAGACCACCTCTATCATTTCGCCCTCGACATTTTTAAGGTTGGGGTCTATGATATCATTTTTATTGAAAAAATATCTTACACCTTCAAGGTTATCGTCTATAAAGCCAAATTGAAAAGTATTTCTTAGCTCCACAATGACTCCCATCGGAGGTATCAAGATGTCAGCTGTACTGGGGTCGTCCTGTATAAATGTCTCTACAATGGATTTAATCTCCTCCTTAATGCTTGAGATCTCATGGTAAACCTCTTTCTCTTGTTCCAGAAGGGCATCACTTTTATAAGGTTCAGAATATGGAGGAGTGGACAGCTTACCCCTCCTCCATGCGTTACGACCTCCCTGACGCTGGTATTTATTTGTATCTTTCTCCCACTTAAGATCTCTAGGAGTTATCTCAATAGGTTTACTTGAAAAGCCAGTAATGGAATCAATCTTGATCCCAATGATATTGTCATCTTCACTCCTTAAGACGATAAAATTATCGTCAATAATCTCAATGACACCACGAATCTCTCTTTCACAAGAATAAATGGAAATATGATCCCCAATTTCAAACTTCTCTTTAATGTACCTTATCATTTTTATTTCCTTCCAAATTCGTAGTGATCACGAAAGATTCAATCATTTTTTCGCTCATCGCTACGATAATATAACTACTATACCAAAGTTACATAAATGAATATAGCTACCCAAATAGCCAAAGTTAAAGTGACTTAATTAAAAAAAGATATGTCTATCTACTCTAGGATTCTGAATAATAACGCCTAACGATTCTATTTGACAGTCGGGCTAATGTCTCATACGGAATCGTAGAACTAGCATCTGACAAATGGATTAACGACAAATCAAATCCGAAAATCGTAACCGATGAGCCTTCTTCCACACTAGGGGCATCTGTAATATCTATCATGATAGTATCCATACAGATATTTCCTATCGTTGGGGCCAAAGACCCATCAGCTAATTTGAAGTGGGCATGACCATTTCCTAGTAGTCGCGAGATACCATCAGCATAACCAATCGGAATAATTCCAATCCTTGAAGGACGGTCAACCTTTCCATGCCTCCCATATCCAACCGTATCACCTGCAGGTACATCCTGTATTTGCAAAATAACAGTCTTCAGCTCAGCCACAGGCTCCAGGCCATAATCTTCATTAGCAATTGGTGAAAATCCATAGAGCCCTATACCTATTCTAGCCATATCTGACGAATAGTTGGAGAAACGAAGGATGCCAGCTGTATTTAGGGCATGCTTCAAAAATGAATAGCCTAGTCCCTCAGCTAACTTCCCGTGAATATAATCCAATTGGTGCAATTGCCCCCAAGTGAATTCGTCCTCATTCGGGTCATCAGCAGCAGCAAGGTGAGTGAAAATAGAGGCGACTCTCACAGTATCCTCATTCTTCAGTAATTCTAATAACTCTGGTATATCACTAGCTTTCATCCCCAGTCGATGCATCCCAGTATCCCACTTAAGGTGTATAGGCAGTGCGTGACTGTTCATATCCCTAGCCTTATTCACGAAGCTTTTTAATAGAGAGAGGCTATAGATCTCTGGCTGTAGCTCATGCTTTATTAGCTGTTCAAAGGATGAGATCTCAGGATTCATGACTATGATTGGCGTATGGATTCCTCTTTCGCGTAAATGAATACCTTCATCTACTACAGCTACAGCTAGGTAGTCCACTTCATTCCGCTGAAGTGTCTTGGCCACCTCATAGGCACCTAACCCATAACCATCAGCCTTAATCATACAGATCACCTTCGTGCCCTTAGGTAAAAAGGCCTTATGCTGATTTAGGTTATGAGTTAACCTCGAAAGATTGACATTCAGGATCGTTTGATGGGTCCGTTGCTTAAGACGCTCTATGATATTCTCAAACTTAGCAACTCTAGCACCTTTTAATAGAATGATATGATCTTTCAGTTTCGGTAGGAGGATATGCTCTGTCAGCTCAGCTTCATCCATGTAGCTAAGCACTTCATTGGCGTGAAAAAGAGATTGAAAATGATCTAATTTGGGTCCGACCAAAATTATCTTATCAATCAAATACTGATTAACCAATTCTGCCACACGCACATACAATTCCTCTGGATTTCTAGAGCTTTCTAGCATATCGGATAAGATCAGTGCTGTAGGATCATCATCACTATTACGCCGATTCATAAAGTCCAAGGCAATCCTCAGAGAATCATAATCTGAGCTATAGGTATCATTGATGAGTAAAGTATTATCCATCCCCTCAACGACTTCTAGCCTCATTGAGATCGGAGTAAGTTTCTTATACAGTCCCACATCTATAGACAAATCGTGGTCCAGCTCACTTAACACCAATATGGCTAAGTAACAACATTGTAGTGTCCCTTCATCCAAAAAAGGCAACTCAACCACCATATCCTGCCCCTTCAGCATCATAGAGACCTCCGTAAAATGTGAATGATACTTCACGGATGAGATAAATAGTGGGACATCTTTATCAACCTTACTCCAAAACAATGTTTTACCCACGAGCGAAGAGGCCTCTAACTCTTCTCTAATCAAAGGGTCATCGTAGGGGGCGAATATTTTATCACACCTTTCGAAAAGTTTGAGTTTCTCTTTTAGCTTACATTTGATGCTATCAAAGTTCTCCTGATGTGCCTCTCCTAAATGTGTCAAAATCCCCCAATCAGGCTGTATCATCTGTTCCAATGCTGTCATCTCCATTGGTCGTGATATGCCCGCCTCTATAATAGCTAACTCATCTCTATCATCTATGCTCCAGAGTGAAAGAGGTACGCCTATAGATGAGTTATAACTCTTTGGAGACCGCCCTACTCTATACTCGCTACTTAAGAGCTGATAGAGTAATTCCTTAAGAATTGTCTTCCCGTTGCTGCCAGTGATTCCGATGACTGGGATATGCAATTGATTTCGTTTCCATGTTGCCACCTGATGTAAGGCCTTCAGCGTATCACCAACCCTAATAAATATGGCATCTGGATAGTCCTTCAGCCACCCCTCCTCTATCGGTTGAGATACCACAAAAGACCGCACTCCTTTTGCAAGTAAATCATAGACATAATTATGACCATTCCCTTTTTCTGTCACGAGAGCAAAGAAAAGAGTCTGAGCCGGAAAACTTAATGACCGACTATCCGTAAGTAAGACATCTATTTTTCGATCAGAATTGACACCATCAACCCCAATCGCTGCTGCAATTTCTGCTAAGCTATACATACTCATAGCTTTATAATTCTTCTAACTTTTTATTTATATATTCAAGTTGCTCTTCCAAGTATGGATGGGACATCTTTTCACTAAAATGGATTAATCTCTCCTGTATAGATTCATAGTACCCTCGGATAGTTGGCAGATGGGTAGTCAATGGCTTGTGCCGAAGCATTCCTCGAATTGAGTGCCACTCTTTCGAAAGAACAGCCTCACCCTCTTCGTCGATGTACGCATTATAGAATCTATTTATGATATAACTAATAGCTAGATCATTGGGATGAGCGAAATCATCTTTATAAAATCTATATTCTCTCAGCTCATCCTGCATTATCTCATACGATGGAAAGTAATGGACAGCAGGCAATTTACAAAGTTCATCAATGGCTAGGTGCAGAATGGCTTTGCTCAACCTATTATCATGAGCTCCATCACGGTAGTGACATATTGGACTAACGGTGAAAAGCACTTCCAGCTGAGAATTAAGTCTTCTTAGATCTGATATGATTGGTGTCCAAATGTCCACAATCTCCTTGACCTTAAGCCGTCTTCGACTAAAATAATCATCATTTGGCAGTTTATGGCAATTATTCACAACAGCTCCTGTCTTCAAGTGTTCATAAACAAATGCCGTACCAAACGTGAGGACTAGTAATGATGTATCTTTAAGAGAGTCACACGTTTCCCTATAGGACTGGACCATTCCCCTGAGTGCTAGATCTTTATTAGCGTTAGAAAAGTTGCTATGATGCATAAAGCTGTGCCACTCATTGAGATGAAAAAAGAGTTCATCTTCACATGGGATATCTTCATGAAGCACCCTATGAACACCAGACGCCATAGAGAGCGGGTTGTACATGATACCAAATGGGGATCCTTTAACATCGAATAGATCCTCATAAAGAGACCGCATCAGCTCCTGAGCAAAACAAGAACCCCATAGCACCATCTTATCCTTTCTGTCGTACAAAGTGTGATGCTTTGGAATCTCTAGGTGGTAAGAAAACATGTCAAAAAAAAATTATCTAGGAATCAAGGTTGCAAATTTAATACAATCAGCTTTATCCAAGTTGCCTTTAGGTGGTTTTTTATCATCAAAAAGTGAGGCTTGAGGTATCTCAGCCCAATCATCAAACCACTCAATGTCAACCACCACTCCATGGGTGCTGTAAGAATGACTAAGATAATCTGAGGTGCCTGATGAGAACAGCCAAATAAGGTCTTCTTTCAAATCTGTGGCAATAGATCTAAGTCCATTCACACAAAGCCATGACATACCCACTATATCACCATTCTGATTCTCGATGAACTTTGTAAATAAATCCACTTGTAGTTTATTCTGTCCCTTAAGTACCTGTGCTCTATTAACCTCTGCCATCAGTCTGTCATTCAAGACATCAGCATCATCGTGAGCATATAGTAAATATGGATATTGACCCTCATAACCCTTCTGATTGTAAAACGTAGTCCAGTCAGCACGCTCCAATAAAAAAGCTGCCGATAGATCGATCGCCGTCAGCTCATCATCACCCCACTCTTCATTATCATCAATATTTGATGCCGAATAAATATTATCTCGCATTCTAATACTATAAAACAATTATTAAATAAAAAGTGCATCGAATGCCACAGGGGACACTCGATGCACTAAGATACCTATTTTTCAGATGATTTTTAGTGATTTGCTAGGTAATCAGATACACTTTCGTGACTTTCCTTAATAGCATCCTTACCATCTACCCAGTTGGCTGGACATACCTCTCCAAACTGCTCATAGTGCTGAAGGGCATCCACCATACGTATTGCTTCGTCGATATTTCTACCAAGAGGAAGATCATTAATCACCATATGACGTACGATTCCTTCCTTATCAATCAAAAACAAACCACGATAAGCGACAGGATCCCCCTCATAGGTAAGGTTACCCTCTTCATCAATATCCTCCTCACCAGCTAAGACTCCATAGTTTTGTGAAATGGTCTTTGAAAAGTCAGCAAGGATAGGATATTTCACACCCTTGATACCACCTTCTTTTCTGTCCTGAGACAACCACGCAAAGTGTGAAAATTGAGAGTCCACAGAGCACCCAATCAATTGGACATCACGCTTTTCAAACTCATCTATCTTATCTTGGAATGCGTGCAACTCTGTAGGACACACAAATGTAAAGTCCATAGGATAGAAGAATAACACCACATACTTCTTACCCTTAAACTGCTCAAGTGTGAAATTTTCAATTATTTCGCTACCTTTCACGGCTGTAGCGCTGAAGCCTGGGGCTTTTTTACCAACTAATGTGTACATAATTTTTATATTTTTTAAGTTACAAATAATTCAATATTTATGAAGCTGATGACACGATCATCCTTACTCTTTTTGTAAAACAATCGAGTTCGAATTATGTTCACCAGAATAGAAATATTATTTTCTTTGCTCAAATAGTATTCTTTAGCCCTGGAATTTTCTTGTTATATCATCATTAATAAGGTCCATACTGCAATTCTCAACGATGAAAAAGAAGAAAAAGAGCAACGAACTAAACTTGAACAAGAGCTTAGAGGTGATAAAAATCATTCTCCCTAAAATGTGACATTATTTTGTTAGCAAAAACAAAAAAATTGGATGATAATTATTGCTTATACACTTGTAGTACTAGCTACAGGATTAGATATCCACCTAGAAAAACGTATGAAACTTCAATTTTTTGTATATAGCACGGACTTATAGTGCCAATGACCATAATTTCATTGATGTCGAAAATATTTAAAGATGAAAAAGCAAATATGATTTTTATTATGCTGAAAAATAATATTTAATCAAATCTGATTAAATGAAAAGGTCAATCATTTTATCCACACACAATTTATATTATATGGAAATACTATTCAGTATAATACATTTCGTATATCAAATATCTAAGAGCTTCTGCTTTTTTCTATTAAAAGCAGTATAATTTCTTCCTATAGGAAACGTTTCTCCTTCTCATATGAAAAATAATTATTTCCTATGAGAAGCGTTTTTCTTTCATATAACTAAATTCTCCCCAGACTTGCGTATCTTTGCTACATACTATATATCAATGTATATAAGTAATTTACAACCCATATTTGTCGCGTGATAAAGGTTTGAGGAGAGTGACGCCAAAGTTAGCTCACAAGTAAAAATAGAATTCCCCGATTTCTGCATATTCTTCAAAAAACATGACGTACGAAGTTTCAGAAAAAGCGAGGAACTATAATTCTATGGTTTCTTATGCTTTATCTCAGAGGACAATCTCTACCTTTTTGGGTATCTTTGTGGAAAGAGAAATATGAAATTCATAATATAACTACTAATGATGACGAACAATAACTCTCTAAGCTTAAGGGCTGCTGACAACCTTCGTATTTTAGCTCTATCAATGGTGGAGCGGGCTAAATCTGGTCACCCAGGTGGTGCCATGGGCGGTGCTGACTTTGCACACATCTTATTCTCCGAGTACCTCGAATATAGTCCAGAGGAACCCGAATGGATTGCTCGCGACCGCTTTTTCATGGATCCTGGTCACATGTCTCCAATGTTATATGGTGTACTTGCTATGACTGGTCGTTATACCATGGACGATCTTATGAACTTCCGCCAATGGGGTAGCTGTACTCCAGGACACCCTGAACTGGATGTACATCGCGGCGTAGAAAACACATCAGGACCTCTAGGGCTAGGGCATACTATGGCAGTAGGTGCCGCCATTGCAGCAAAGAAGATGGCAGCTCACTTCGGTGAAGAAATAATGCGTCAGAGGATATTTGCTTTCATTTCTGACGGTGGTATCCAAGAGGAGATCTCCCAAGGGGCTGGACGCTTAGCGGGTCACCTCGGACTTGATAACCTAGTCATGTTTTATGACTCTAATGCAGTCCAACTCTCAACGAGGGTCGAAGAGGTCACTAGCGAGAACGTACGAATGAAGTACGAAGCATGGGGCTGGGAAGTCTTCGAAATTAACGGTAATGACCATGATCAGATCCGTGAAGCATTAGATAAGGCTATAGCACTAAAGGGCAAGCCTGCTCTTATCATCGGCAATACCACTATGGGTAAGGGAGCTTTAGGAAATGAGGGTGAGAGCTTTGAGGATCTCGTCAGCACTCACGGACAGCCACTAACAGCTGCTGGAGGGTCTGCATCTATGACCATTGAGGCACTTGGCGGTAATCCAGAGAATCCATTTGTTATCTTTGATGATGTCCAGAAGCTTTATGATGATCGAAAGGCTGTGAACGTATCTAAGTATAATGAGTGGAAGAAAGGGCTTGAGACCTGGAGCCATGAGAATCCTGACAAGGCTACTGAATTAAAGAAGTGGATAGCTCTAGATACAAGCCACCTTGAATGGGATAAGATTGAACAGAAAGCCAATAGTGCTACTCGTGCATCATCGGCTACAGTCTTAGGCTACCTGGCTGAAAATGTACCTAACATGATTGTGAGTAGTGCTGACCTATCTAATTCCGACAAGACTGACGGCTTCCTAAAAAAGACAAAGACCATCACTAAGTACGACTTCACTGGAGGTTTCCTACAGCCTGGGGTTTCAGAATTGACGATGGCTACCGTATGTATCGGTATCGCGTTACATGGAGGACTTCATGTGGCTTGCGGTACATTCTTCGTTTTCTCTGATTATATGAAGCCAGCGGTACGTATCGCTGCCCTCATGGAAGTACCTGTCCGTTTTGTATGGACACATGATGCTTTCCGTGTAGGAGAGGACGGCCCTACCCATGAGCCAGTAGAGCAGGAAGCTCAGATCAGATTAATGGAGAAGCTTCACAATCACTCTGGAAACCCTTCCATGCTAGTGCTAAGACCTGCCGATGTTCACGAAGGAACAGTAGCTTGGCAAATGGCTATGGAGAATAAGCAAACCCCAACAGCTTTAATCTTAAGTCGTCAGAATATAGATGACCTACCTAATAACAACTACAGCAACAGTCAACGAGCGACTAAGGGTGGCTATATCGTATGTCAAGTAGATCAACCTGATGTAGTCCTTGTGGCTTCAGGGTCAGAAGTTTCAACCTTGGTAGCTGGTGCTCAGCTATTAAAGGAAAAGGGTATTAAAGCTAATATCGTCTCTGTGCCAAGTGAAGGGGTGTTCCGTCAACAAAGTAAAGAATACCAAGAAGAGGTATTGCCAACGGATGTACCTCGTTTTGGGCTAACAGCTGGATTGCCAGTTAACCTTGTAGGTCTTATCCCTCCTCAAAATGGTAAGATCTGGGGGCTTGAAAGCTTTGGATTCTCAGCTCCTTATAAGGTCTTAGACGAAAAACTTGGTTTTACGGCTGAGAATGTTATGAAGCAAGTATTAGAATTACTAGGGAAATAATTAATACTACGAATATGGAAATAAAAAAAATAGGATTAGCAAGTGACCATGCAGGCTTTCCAATGAAGGAACATGTGAAAAAAGTTCTCAAGGAATGGATGCCAGAGGTCGAACTCATTGACTTTGGTACGCATAGTGAGGATAGCGTGGATTATCCTGACTTTGCTCACAAACTTGGTGATGCCATCGATAAGGGTGACCTTCAGTGGGGCGTTGCTGTTTGTGGTTCGGCTAATGGGATCTCAATGGCACTTAACAAACATAAGAACGTCAGAGCAGCCATTAGTTGGTGTGAAGAAATTGCTGAATTAGCACGCCTTCATAATAATGCTAATATACTTAGCCTACCTGGGCGTTTTCTTTCGGATGATGAGGGTGAAGCTATTCTACGTAAGTTTTTCACTACAGAGTTTGAAGGCGGTCGTCACCAACGTCGCGTTGAAAAGATTTGATCTTGAGCGAAAGCTCTAAATGAATTATTATATAATAGAGGGTATGTTTTGGCATGCCCTCTATTTTGTCATTAATATATTAAAAAGTACTGACTTCTAGGATAATAAGTATGCATATTAGACCATATAACCAAGTCCAAAGAAGAAAAGCGGAATGCCGTCGACGGTATTTAGGCAATAAGCTTAATTAATGAATCCTAAATCGGACCTTTACTGCATACAAAAATGTATATTTGTTTTCGTACTACAAGAAGGAATTGTAGGTAAATAATTAATGAAAAGAGTTATGACTAAGATTATATTTCCAGACTTTAAAGAGCGGTCCCCGCAACATCTTGCGAACAATGTACGCAAAGAAGCAGAAGCATACAGAGAGGAAATAGAAAAAATTAGAACGTTAGATCAATCACCAACATTTGAAAATACCATCCTAGCACTTGAGACATCAGGGAAGAATTTTGATATCGCTACGGCTATATTCTTCAACCTCCTTAGCTGCGATGCAAATGATGAGATGATGGAGCTATCTCAAGAGTTAATGGGACTATTAACAGACTTGAGTAATGAAGTATCCATGGACCCAATACTTGCAGCTCGTGTAAAGGATGTATATGAGGCTAATCAGTCAGAGCTTTCGGATATAGACAAGCGATTGCTTTTCCGAACATACGAGGGCTACGAAAGACGTGGAGCATACTTAGAGGAACAAAAACGAAAGGAGCTAAAGGAACTTAGGAAGAAGCTAAGCATGGCGACACTAAACTTTGGCCAAAATGTTCTTAAAGAGCAAAATGAATACTCCCTACTAATCACCGATAAGAATGCTCTGAAACGCTTACCAAAATCGGCCATGGAAACAGCCAAAAAGAAAGCTGAAGAAGAGGGTAAGGAAGGATGGCTATTCGACTTCAGTATGCCTTCATATAGTGCTATACTTAAGTACTGCGATGACCGATCCATGCGAGAAAAGATTTTCAGAGATAGAGGTGCCCTCTGTATGGATGGCTCTAAGCCAACTTGTAATAAGGCATTGGTATATGAAATAGCAGAACTTCGATATAAGATAGCCACTCTATTGGGATACAATAGTTATGAAGAATATATATTAAGTGGAAAAATGGCAAAAAGGCCAGAAACGGTCATCAATATGCTTGATGAGCTTCGCGATGCTTACTATCCATTGGCTATGAAAGAAATAGGAGAGGTAACAGCTCATCAAAAGGATTTCAAAGCTTGGGACTGGAGCTATCTGTGTGAACTTTATCGCCAAGAGCACCTTCAGTATGATGAAGAGCAGACACGACCTTATTTTGAACTTTCAAGTGTGGTGCGTGCCATGTTCGACCTTGCCTCTAATCTATACGACTTGAAAATCGCAGAGACAGTCAAGTACTATCCATACAGAGAAGATGTGAAGGTCTATACTGTGACTTCTAAGGACGAACATATAGGCATATTACTATGTGATTTTCACCCAAGAAAGGGGAAACGCTCTGGAGCGTGGATGACTAACTATGTGGAAGCATATGGGGATGTTCGTCCTGTCATTAGCCTAGTGATGAACTTCACTCCTGCGACCTCTGACACGCCATCACTACTAACCTTCGATGAGGTTACTACGCTATTCCATGAATTTGGACATGGCTTGCATGGGCTGCTAACACAAGTCCCCTACTCTTCATTAAGTGGCACGAATGTAGTACATGACTTTGTGGAACTACCCTCCCACTTTAATGAAAACTGGGCTAGACAACCTGAATTCCTTAGGAGCTTTGCTAAGCATTATCAAACTGGAGCAACCATTCCAGACGAACTTTTAGAATCCATTAATCGCAATAGGCTATTTTTGGAAGGCTACGCTTGCATACGCCAGCTTGGATTTGGGTACCTTGATATGAAGTGGCATAGCCAGAACCCTGCTCAATTAACACAAGATCTTGAACTGTTTGAAACAGAGACACTAAAAGAAGTCGAGATGTTACCAAGAGTAGAAGGTACAAGTATCAGCACCGCCTTCTCTCACATCTTTAGTGGAGGGTATGCAGCAGGCTACTATGGGTACAAGTGGAGTGAAATCCTTGAGGCCGATGCTTTTGAGGAATTTCTTTCTCATGGATTAACTGATCATGAGACATCCCTACGATTCAAGAATGAGATCCTAGAACGCGGTGATTCCGAAGACCCTGAGATACTATATAAGAATTTTAAAGGGCGTCCTGCATCCATTGATGCACTCAAGAGACGCTCTGGATTGATTAGCTAAGAATAACTTTCTGGATTTTTGAACCCCCCTTCAGTATGCCTCTGTGATGGATGAGATACATGGAACTTAGGTGAGGGTTACAGGATACGTACTAGGTACGAGACGATCTCAGAATGCCCAAACTTATATGGCAGACTGATACCAAGCACACGGTCAAATAAGTTTAAATAATTGTAATTCAATGAAACTTATCGTCAAAGCATACTAAAATACAGCGATAGTTAATGTCATTATTTTAGTATTCAAATGAATTGTCGTACATTTGTGGCGTGTTGGCTTTCTTATTAAGTCCGCATTGGTGTTTAAACCAAATGATGATTTAGTAATCAAATGTATAGACATACAGATAATTTGATTAAAGAAAGAAACTTTAAGAACATAGTAATATGAAAAAGATTTTAATGGTAACCCTAACTTTGATGCTTAGCCTTTTTGCTATAAATAATGAGGCTTATGCTCAAAATGGAAAGCAGGCAAAGATTGAGGCAGAGGTTACAGAACATGATTTTGGTACAATTAAGGAAAGTGATGGCAATGTATCCTACATTTTTGAAGTGAAAAATGCAGGAAGTGCTCCATTAGTAATTACGAGAGTAATGTCATCTTGTGGTTGTACTACTCCAAGTTTTAGTCGTGAGCCAATTGCTCCTGGAAAAACTGGACAAGTCACTGTTACTTATAACCCTAAAGGTCGTGTTTACCCTTTCGTAAAGACTATCTCGGTTTATAGCAATGGCAAAGAAGGCCCTCTAGTATTGACCATTAAGGGTGAAGTTGTTGACTAAATCCCTTATTTGAATGATACTATTTACGGGTAATTATTCTTTTACTCGAAAAAGGTAAAAAGATACTAAGCCCTCTCATGCAAGAAATCATTTGCTTGAGGGGGCTTAATGATTAAATTAATGATAAACTAAATTACATAATGGACAATAATAAACCGAACCCTGATCCTCAACCTTATAAAAGTGTGCTTGCAAAATATATGACTCTGGCGATGCAGAATGGCCTTAAATTAGGTGGGCTATTTGCTTTACAGGCTGTTAGTATGCTTCTATATAAATTTGGGATAATATCTTCTCTGCTTTTTTTAGGTGCATTTATAGCTGTTCCGATTTATTTAGTAATACTTGGGAATCAATTTAGAGACAATCAATTGGGTGGTCAAATAAGATATACACAAGCCGTTGGATACCTCTCATGGAGCTATCTATTTTCACTCATCGTTGCAGCCATTGTGTTTTTTGTTGCATTCACTATCCTATTCAATGATATCTATTTTTTGAATATGATGGAGGAAAATATAATCACGCTAGAAAATATATTAGCTGACACACCTAATGGGGATGAAATGATGGATTCTATTCGAAATCTGACCCCTCGATCTGTAACCATTCAGACTATTGTTTCAGCTCTCTTTTTTGGTGTGATATATATCTATATTGTTGGTATCTTTATCAAGCGAACCAATAAGTAATACATGTCATTTGGAAATGTGTCAGAAAGTTGCACTAACGGTACTGATTCCTCTATATAACGAGGATAAATCATTGAGGGAATTGCATTCCTGGATCACAGATGTTATCCAGAAGATGAATATAAGCTACGAGATTATATTCGTGGATGATGGTAGTCGTGATCAGTCTTGGTCCGTCATAACTGATATATCAAGGACTGATGAGCATGTCAGAGCCTTTCGCTTCTCGAAAAACTATGGGAAGTCACCTGCACTTCAGATCGGGTTTCAGAATTCTTGTGGTGATGTAGTCATCACGATGGATGCTGATCTTCAGGATTCACCAGATGAGATACCAGAACTTTACCGAATGATTACGGTAGAAGGGTATGATTTAGTGAGCGGGTGGAAAAGAAAACGATATGACCCTCTGTCTAAAACGATTCCAACCAAACTGTTTAATGCGACTGTTCGTCGTTTCTCGGGGATCAAACTACACGACTTCAATTGTGGGTTAAAGAGCTACAGAGGCGAAGTGGTAAAGAATATTGAGGTCTATAATGACATGCATCGGTTCCTCCCCTACATGGCTAAGATGGCTGGATATGAAAAGATTACAGAGCTACCTGTCCATCACCAAGCTAGAAAATATGGGAAAACGAAGTTTGGGATGAGTCGTTTTGTGAATGGTTACCTAGACTTACTTGTCTTATGGTTCACAGATCGCTTTGGTCGTAAACCGATGCACTTTTTTGGACTATGGGGTAGCGTGATGTTCTTCATAGGATTTATAGCACTCTTATATATCATCATCTATAAGTTTGTAGCACTACAGCAGGGAGTACCAGCACGTCTTATTACTGACTTGCCTTACTTTTACCTGTGTATCCTTAGTATCATTTTGGGCGTTCAGATGTTTCTGGCAGGTTTCTTGGGAGAACTCATCTCTAGGCAGGCTAAAAACAGAAATCATTACATTATAAAAGATGAAATCTAGACTTATCTACATCACTCTCATCTCCTTTGCTTTGTGCCTTGGGGGATGTAAGAAAACCAATAATACAGCGTACATCAAAGAGAGTAGCACACGTTTTCATACAACATACCACTTAACGTACCAGCACGAGCGAGCACTGACAGCAGAAATAGACTCTGTCTTTGACTCCTTCAATGCTATCCTCAATCCCTTTGACTCAACTTCATTAGTCGCAAAATTTAATCGAAATGAGACCGATGAGCTACATCCTATGCTAGATGATGTAATATCAAAGGCAATAGAGGTTAGCGAACAAACTAATGGGCTCTACGATATAACTGGTGCTCCACTTTTTGATCTCTGGGGATTTGGCACAAAGAAAGGGGTAACCCGAACAGCTTCACAAGAGGAGATTGATAGCACGCTCAATTATGTAGGTTATAAAAAACTTATTGTAGATAGAGAGCATAAAAGGCTAAAAAAGGAGGACGATCGACTTTCCTTAAATCCCTCATCGCTCTCCAAGGGTTACATCACAGACTTGGTGGCAAAAGAACTTGAACGTCACGGGGTAACCAATTACTTAGTAGAGATAGGTGGAGAAATAGTAGCCAATGGCGTTAATCCTAAAGGAGAATGCTGGAAAATAGGTATCAATAAGCCTATTCCGGACAGCACCTCTATGGTGAATGACATTATTTTTGCCATTTCTCTTTGTGACAAAGTTGGGGTGGCCTCTAGTGGAGACTACCGTAACTTCAAAGTTGTAGATGGTAAAAAAGTAGCACATACCATTAATGTACTCACCGGCTATCCTGCACACCAAGATATATTGAGTGCGACCGTCATCGCTCCAACTAGTATGGAGGCTGATGCTTGGGCTACTGCCTTTATGGCCATGGGATTAGAAGCCAGCAAGAAGATATTAGATAAACAACCCCAATTAAGTGTCTGCTTAATTTATTCCGATCCAGAAACAGGGGAATATAAAACATACGAAAAAGGAATTCAGATTATTGAATTAGAGAACGAGTGATATGATAGAAAATGATGGCAAATGGCATGATCTTCTGAATCAATTAAGAAAAAGATTTCAGCACTATATGGATGGAGAGATCTCTCAACAACAAAGAGATCTCGGGCTAGACTATGGCATTAACTTTGGGGTCAGTCTGATGCATCTAAGAGAGATTGCTAAGGATCTACCTCATGATAGCTCTCTATCTGATATTATGTGGCAGAAAGATGTCCGCGAGATGAAAATACTATCTGTCCTCATATATCCTACGAGTGAACTTACACATGCCAAAGCACTTTCGCTATGCAAGGAGTGTCCTACTAGAGAGATCGCGGAGCAATTGGTAATCGTACAGTTCCGCAATATCGCACAGGCCGAAAAGCTCGTGTTAGAGATCTTTCAATTAAATCTACCGGAAGAGCATCCAGCTTCTATCATTCCGTATTTACTACTTAACCAGTTAGCCAATAAAGAAAGTGTCTCAGTAGAGACCATTAATAAGCTATTGACCACAATTGGAAATGACTTGACGAAAAGTGATTTTACTTTTCTCACAGCTCTAAATAACTGTGTTAATCGCTTAGCTGAAGTGAGCAAACTTAGACCTGCTCTGATGCACATAGCGACAGAAGCTTTGTCTTCATTATCAGAAAAAGACAGAGGGTACATTATAGCTCTGAACCTTAAAGAATATCTCCTAGAGTTATGAAGGTAAAGATAGACCCAAGTTGGGAAGAAATACTACAAGAGGAGTTTGACAAACCATATTTTATAGATATCACAAATAAGGTGCGTCAGGCTTACAAACAAACTATCGTATATCCGCCCTCATCATTGATTTTTAATGCGTTTAACCTAACTCCTTTTGATCGAGTCAAAGTAGTAATACTAGGTCAAGACCCATATCATGAAGCAGGACAAGCGATGGGACTCAGTTTCTCTGTACCTAATGGGATTCCCAACCCACCGTCCTTACAAAATATATATAAAGAGGCTCATACAGACCTCTCACAACCCATCCCACTGCATGGAGATCTAACTGACTGGGCAAAGCAGGGCGTGCTCTTAATCAATGCTACGCTCACTGTAGAGTCTGGAAGAGCGAACTCTCACGAGCATTTTGGGTGGTATCGATTCACAGATAGGGTGATTCAATTATTGAGTGAAAAGCGAGAGCATATCGTATTCATTCTATGGGGAAGGTTCGCACAGAATAAGGCTCATTTGATAGATCCGAGCAAACATCTTATTTTGAAAGCCCCCCACCCCTCACCTCTATCTGCTCACAGAGGCTTCTTTGGTTCAAAACCATTTTCTCAGACTAATTACTATCTGATGTCTAATGGGATAAAACCAATAGAATGGATTAAATAAACTTTAAAGAATTATCATGATGAATATTGCAATAGTTGGTGCCTCGGGTGCCGTTGGACAAGAACTAATTAAATTACTAGAGGAGAGAAACTTTCCCTACGATCATTTACGACTATTTGGCTCTAAGAGAAGTGTAGGAAGGACCTATACTGTTAAGGGTGAAGCAATCACCGTGGAACTACTGGAGGAGGGGGATACATTCAAGGATATTGACCTCGTGTTTACATCTGCTGGTGGTAGCACATCAGAAGCATTTGCAGAAACGATCACAAAGTATGGAGCTATAATGATTGATAATTCCAGTGCATTCAGACTTGATCCTGAGGTTCCTCTTATTGTTACAGAAGTGAACGCATCCAGAGCATTAAGTACTCCTAGGAATATTATCGCGAATCCTAACTGTACTACAATACAGATGTTGGTTGCCTTAAACGCTATTCACCAGCTATCCCCCATCACCAAAGTACATGTGGCTACTTACCAAAGTGCTAGCGGTGCTGGACAGTCTGGAATTGAGGAGCTGCTAGAACAGACCAAGGAATTTGCAAGAGGTGACGATCTAACGGTTGAGAAGTTTGCCTATCAGCTTTTATTTAACCTTATTCCACAAGTAGATCAATTCACAGAGAACGGATACACCAAGGAAGAGCTAAAGATGATTAATGAAACTCGTAAAATCATGGAGGCTGACTTCCCGGTGAGTGCGACATGTGTAAGAGTTCCCGTCCTAAGAGCCCACTCTGAAGCGATATGGGTGGAGACTGAAGAGCCTATATCTGTGGATCGAGCTAAGGAAGCATTTGCGAGTGCTCCAGGAGTCGTTCTTATGGATATGCCACAAAAGCAGGAATATCCTATGCCTCTATTCCTTTCTGGGAAAGACCCTGTATATGTTGGACGAATAAGAAAAGATCTAACAAATGATAACGGACTTACTTTCTGGTGCGTGAGTGACCAAATCCGAAAAGGTGCCGCATTAAATGCGATACAAATAGCGGAATATCTCTTGGCTAATAGATTTAAATAAACTATATTTGATACTGAAGTAGTACGTGTATAATATAAACAACTAATAACTTAGAAAATGATGAAGAAAACATTAAACACCTTTTTCGTAGCGATAGCTGTAATATTATTTGCTTGCTCTCCAGAAGAAAAAAAAGAGACTCAAAAAGAAGCTCACAATAGGGTTGAGACAATGACAGATGTTGATGATGACGAGACCATCTTTGACTTTAGTGATAAAGGTGGAGAGATCAGCCTTTTCGACATTGAGAAGTACACCATGAAGAACGACAACTTCCGAACCACTGTATGGACAGGAGATAATATTCAGATGACTCTGATGAGTATCCCTGTAGATGGTGAGATAGGACACGAGATTCATACGAATATCGAGCAGTTCATCCGTATCGAAAGTGGAAAAGGATTAGTCATTATGGGAGATACAGAAGATGATCAAAGTTTCCGTCAAGAGATACACGCTGATGAAGTTGTGTTCATCCCGAAAGGTAAATGGCATAACATCAAAAACATAGGAGATAAGCCATTAAAGCTTTATAGTATATATGGCCCTACTGAGCATCCTAAAGGCACCATTCATGTAACAATGGAAGAGGGTCATGAACATGACCACTAAAGTGTGATTATGATATAAATAAAAGTAAAGGCAGTTGGAGAAATACTCCAACTGCCTTTAGCTTTATACCAGCAATACTATGCAAGAGGCTTATCCCTCCTATCATTAGTTAAGTCTCAGAATGACCCAAAAATGATCAAAGTAAGAGTGCTTAGTGCTAACGTGCCTGCCTCATAATAAGCTAGTATTAAGAACGTATTAATTATCCAGCTTCTCTCCAAAAGCTAAATCTCCTGCATCTCCTAATCCTGGAATGATATAGGAATGTTCATCAATCACAGGATCTATGGCAACAACCCATAATGTACTATCTTCTGGCATCACTTTCTGTAGGTAATCAATCGCATCAACACTTGCAATAACGGATGCAAAATGTACTTTCTTTGGCTTTCCTTTAGTTATAAGAGCACGATATGCAAGCTCCATAGAGCTACCTGTAGCCAACATTGGATCAGTGATAATAAGGGTTTTGTTATCCAAGCTAGGACTAGAAAGATACTCTATCATCACTTCAAAATCCAAGCGATCCTTGTATCTACGATAAGCTGTGACGAATGCATTATCCGCACGGTCTAGATTATTTGAAAAGCCATGATGTAATGGTAATCCAGCTCTCAAGATCGTTGCAATAACGACCTTATCCTGATCCAGCAGATCTTCAGACATAGCAAGAGGCGTTTGAATCTCACATGGCTCGTATTCAAAGGTTTTACTAATTTCGTAAGCCATGATTTCGCCGATCCGTTCAATATTTCTCTTAAAACGGAGTCTATCCTGCTGTATTTTTACATCACGTAACTCTGCTACGTACCTATTAAGTACAGAGCATTCCTCTAATAAATTTATTACTTTCATAATTAATGAAACTTCGCTGATTTAATATATTATTCTATTTTACTTTTGCTATTGATTTATAGTACTCTTGACGTTCTATGATATTATCCACATAATCTGCAGTCTCTCGTCCCCTCATGTAACCAAATCTAACCACTGGATCATTATAATAGTTGGGATTACTTTTGAGAATAACGTATTCTCTTATTCCTCCATACCACCTATCCACAGGAGCATTGTACTTATTTGCCAAACGAATGGCATCCAAAATATGTCCACTTCCAGCATTATATGACGCTAAAGTAAAGCAGATTTGGTCCAGTTCGTTCGGAAGTGTCTTGTATTTACTTCCGTACTCTAGCAAGCAATCGACCGCTACTCTAACTGAGACATTGGGATCCAGCAACTGCTTACGATTAGCTCCATAAGCAGCTCCAGTAGAAGGCATAATACCCATAAGACCTCGAGCTCCACTCCAAGCGACAATATCACTTCTAAAGGTTGATTCGTGAAAAGCTATAGCTGCTAAGTATGTCCAATGCCATCCCAGACGTAGGGCCTCTTTCTGAAATATTGAATCGTATGGAGAGATCTCACCATTTTTCATCGGCCTGTAGCTAGTGTATCCTTGTTCGCTCTTGAAAAAACGTTGCAAATGACTATCTTCTTTTAGAAGTTCCTCATAATGCTTCTTCTTTTTTGAGGTACAAAAGAAATCGTCGAGAGCCTCTTTCAAGCTATTATTCTTATTATTAACGACCCAACCATGCTTGACAGGGGCACTTAATGATAGCGAGCTATTCAGCTTAGGGTAATAATGCGAAATAACCCTTGCACTCCTCTTATCCGAAACCACATATTGAATCGAATCTATACTATTCATGAGGACTAAGAGATCTTCGCTCATGAGCGTATCACTGGTAATCACATTTATATTTCGCCCAATCTCTTGTTGGATTTGTTTTAATCTAAGTTCGGCAGCACTATTACTTTCGGCGTAAACCGACTTGCCTGCTAAGTCAGCAATATAGGACACCATGTGTTCAGACTTCCTCTGTACTAAGACTAGAGAACTCATGTTCGATAGCCCAGCAAATAAATACTCTGTCTGATTCGTTTTAGTCTGAGGTAATGGTGTTATGCAAAGATCAATCTGCCCCTCTCTCAACCATGAGAGTAGTGAATCAATGCTGTATGAGATCTTAACATCGAGAGTTAAACCATGCTTCGTAGTGAAATCTGAGATCTTTTGATACTCAAAGCCAAAGCTCTGATCTCTCATGATATAAAAATCAGTCGGAGATGTCATTGTGCCCACCTTCAAAGTATCGCTCTGCAAGATACTCTCCCACTCTCTATACGTTGAGGTCGAATGCTTATCATTCTTTGATCCTCTTTCGCAACTGCTACATTGAGCAAAAAAGAGGATCATTAGGAGTGATAGAGATATAGCCTTGAAATAATTCATATCCTGCTTATACTTATTCAACGTACAATAATAATCCTTTGAGATACTCTCCTTCAGGGTGATAAATGCTAATCGGATGGTCGTATGCTTGTCCAAACTGATCAAGCACTTTCACCTCACGACCTGCCATTAGGGCACTGGTAAAGATGTTTTGCCTAAATAGATCAGCATTTACAACTTGTGAATTAGAAAACGTATATATTAGACCATGAGGAGCTATTTTTCTAATAGCTTCAGAGTTAAGTTTTCGATAACCTTGTAGAGCATTCCTAAGAACCTCTCTTCGCTTAGCAAATGCAGGAGGATCTAAAATAATCATATCAAAAGCACCATGAGGCATCTCTTGAAGATATCTAAATGGATCCTCCACTACAGAAGTATGACGCAGTGCTCTCTGACTGTCTCCAAAATTAATCCGAATATTCCGCTCCAGAATGTTTATAGCTTTCGATGACGAGTCTAAGGAGACTACCTCTTTGGCATCGCCATATAGAGCTGCCAAAGAAAAACCTCCATAATGAGAAAAGGCACTAAGAACGGTTCGCCCTTGAGCATGATGTCTTAAATGCAGCCTATTATTCCGCTGATCTAGCGTATAGGTATTCTTTTGACCACTTAGAATCTCTGGATAGAAAGAAACCCCATTCTCTAGAGCTATGACATTTTCAATATCTTCATAATCGCCCCATAACACTTGCTCCAATCGAGATGCGACATCAATATCGTTTATTAATGATTCAGGAGCCTTATAATAAATAGCTTTAACATCATCTTGGTAGAGAGTAAGCAAGACGGATAATATCTCATTAATATGGTAGTGAATCGCCTTAGTGTATGCATCAATGACGATCACATCAGAAAAGACATCGATAATCAGCCCCGGTAGTCCATCTCCTTCGCTATTAACTAGCCTGTAGGCCTCTCTTGGCTTAGTTAAGCCAATGGCCTGTCGAAAAACAAAAGCCTGACGTACCCTTTGTTCCCAAAAAGCTGGGTTGATCTGCTCATCCTTATTGAATGTAAGAATACGCACTGCGATACTATCTTGCTCATAGTATCCCCTTGCCATAAACGTGCCTTTATGATCAATTACATCAATAAGATCACCACCATTGATTCCAGACGTATCCTCTAGTCCACGAGAAAAAATCCATGGATGTCTGCGATCGAGTGACTGTTTGCGATCTTTTTTAAGAGTGACAGTTTTCAACATTTAGTATTTCGTTCTGAATTCTGTGCTAGATTATTCTTATAGCGCCTTCTTTTCTTCTTCTTTGGAGGTTCAGGTTTCTGAAAGTGCTGATACATATCCTTCTTGGCATTACTTTTTAATTTCATATATATGCACAGACCAGAATAGGCATCAAGCCCAGCATAACGTATCTGAGCTTCAGTAAATTGAGGTCTTTCCCAATCAGATAGTTGCTGCGACTTTGATATTCGCTTTCCAAATAATAGCCCATATATCTTGGTAAGCGAAAGAGCTCCGATTCCTGAAGCTTTAGCCAATACTCTAAGATCTAAAAACTTATTAGTAATGATCTCATAACTATTGTATAAGCCACGAACATCATCACCAATAGCGATCCCTACTTTGGCAATCCGTTTATTCTTAAGAATCTTTATAAGCGGTTCCAGTATAGACTTATCCTCTATTTTTATTAATCTGACTAATACGACGATATTTTGGCTGGATAGCTGAAGAAGTGCGACCTTACGATGTTCTCCTTTTCTGAAGCAAGGCTTTGTCTCGGTATCAAAACCAAGAATCTTGGGCCCTTCCAGTAATTTGTCGCAAGCCTCACTGACATCTTCAAAGGAACTTGTTTCATCAATTATAACAACTGGGAGGTTAAGCTCCTCCACATCCATCTTGTTTAATTCATCCTTTGTTATGTCTAATAATTTTTTGTCCATTATTAGTCTATTATTTTAGGAACCTTAGGTTATAGTCAATAGACTTATCCTAAAAATTCATCATTGTCATTAGCTACCTCAAAAAATGGGTCAATATGAAGATCATGTAACTGTCTGGTCGCTGCCAATAGTAAGCTCCCTAGTTCATGCTCAAGAGAATACCTAATTTCGGCAATGGCTTGGTGCATATTTCGTTCTATTTGCCCCCTAAAAATCCATACTGTATCAGCTAGTTCTTGATATATATCAGCTAATATTTCTGAAGTACTGACACTGACGGGCACATCCGAATACTTCATCTCCTCCATCTGAGCATTTAGGAAAAGATCATGCTCCCCGAGAGTATGCTGAATACGATTCCGTACGAGGTCATATTCAGACTCCTTCACCATTCGCTCTAATTGCAAAAAAGGGTCAAGGGATAAGTCTGGTAACGAAAGCCCTGTAGCATAAACCCATCCCAAAAGTTTACGACATTCATTAATAGTATCTCTACTCCAATATGGAGTAGTTTGAGGCTCCACAAGAGCACAGTATGCAGCAGCATACTTAATAAAATCAAGTACCCCTGGTTGCATTATCACTGATGATCGCTGATCTTTAGACTTATCCATATTTTTATGTCCATAATGGTCGAAATTTATATCGAAAGTACCTTCGTATTATAAACTCACCATCAAACCCTTTTACTACTTCTTTATAACCCATGGCGATCTATGGCTCCAATATCTTCGATGATAGTTATGAATCCATTTTTTTACCATTTCTACATTTTTCTCCCCTCTTGCTTCAGCATAACTTTCAGATAAAAGATCTAAAAAGTCATCCCCACCCCATAATCGTTCGAAGCTGGCACATCCTTTCCTAATACTTACTGGACCGAATGATAACCTATTAATATCTACTAAGTTAAACTCTATCTCCCCCTCATCATTTCGCTTGTATAAGACATTACCTGGAGAAAAATCCAAATGTAAAATACCTGCATCGTGTAACTTCCCAGCAAATGCCCCTAATCCTTTAATAATATCTTCCCTACCCTCTATACCACCTTCACCAAACTCATAGAGCATATTCTGAGATGGTAAATGTACAGTCACCAAATAACTATATCCAAGATTAAGCCCCTTTTTCTCAAGACGGTATCCAATAGGCTCAGGAGTAGCAATTCCATTCTCTCTAAGGATATCAGCATAATGATATGCTCGTACTGCTTTCGGCTTTCTAAGAGTCGTATATACTACCCTATTGATAACATTTGGGATGGTATATTTTTTGACATTAATCAAGCAACCATTCCAATCCATTACTTTCACCTCATTTCTATCCTTATAAATCGTTGTGCCAGATTGAGCAAAATTCTCGTCAAGAGTCTCTAAATATGGCAGAAGTGACTTAAACTTAGGATTGATTTTTATGACCCGCTTCAATTCAATAGGTGTAAAAACTAATTGGAGTACAAAAATAGAGCCCAATCCATTTACAAAAAATAAACGGATTGGGCTCAAATACTATTTAATCAACTATGATCACTTCTTTTTATTTAGCTGTTTTTTAGACTTATACTCACTTCCCTCTATGCGAGAGATACGAGCATTCTTTTCTTCCTTTTCAGGTAAATAATCAGTTACTTCATCCATATAGGCAATAACATCACCTTTCTTGACTTGAGCACCTTGCTCAGCGACGATCTCACGAATACGCCCAGAGACCCCAACGAGTACGTCCATACTATATGACACAGGACTTTGTACAAAGCATAGCTTATCCCCTGCGTGATATGAAGTACCGATAGCAGGTACTGCCGAACGATCCTCGAAGTCAACATCCCAGAATACCTGACCACTGATAGGAGCGGTAATAGGATTCAGGTTAGCACGTTTCTTAGCCTGGATATTTTCAAGATTAATCTGCTCCATCTCCTTCACCATCTCAGGAGTGTATCCAGCTTTAGCGTCCTTTTCAGCCTTAATCTTAGCTAAATCCTCTTCAAATCTCTGCTTTGCTACGCCACTCTTGTAGTCTCTATACTGACGTTCGTGCATAGCCAATTCGAATAGCTCTTCATTATCCTGACCATAATCCCAGCCTTCTTCATCCATAATCTTCTTGAAATCATCAAGTGCATCTGGATAGTTATCCTGTGGATTAGTTTCAGAGAATTCAAGTCCCTTCTCTTTCGCAAGTTCAATAATTTCTGGATCCAACTTACCTGGAAGATGACCAGCCTTACCTAGTATCATATCCCATGTATTTGGGTCAATGGCTTGCCATCTGCCTTCGCCACGCTCCATATTGAATACATTCATAAGAGCCACATTCTTGACGTACTGGCTGAACGGTGTTACCAATGGTGGATATCCTAGCTTTGGCCATACATACTCTACCTCTAAGAATAGCTTAACCATCAAATCATCAATAGACAATTCAGGAGTGCCATTTTGCTTATGGAACATATTAATTCCAGAGTGAACACCCTTTAGATCCGCCATCATAGAACCCATCATTCCTCCTGGTAAGCCACAACCTACTAGGAGAGAGGTCATCTTAAAGTTATTATCATTAGTGAAATACCCTAAGAAGTCATCAAGGAAGTCTTGAGTCATCGAACGAACCTTCATATAGGCATTCAAGTTAATGTCAGGGACATCAAAACCAGCATCCCTAAGCATGGCTTGAATTGTAATTACATCGGGGTGAATCTTACCCCATGATAGAGGCTCTACAGCACAATCCACATAATCTGCACCAGCACGACATACCTCTAGCATAGATGCTACAGAAAAGCCTGGACCAGTGTGACCGTGATACTCTATAATAACATCAGGGAATTTAGTTTTTATATTCTTGACAATTTTACCAAGAGTAGCAGGACGTCCAATACCAGCCATATCTTTAAGGCAGATCTCAGGAGCACCCGCCTCAATTAACTGAGTAGCGACATCAGTATAGTACTCTACTGTATGAACAGGTGAGTGAGTGATACATAGAGTCGCCTGAGGAATCATTCCAGCCTCTTTAGCATATTTAATTGAAGGAATAATATTACGAACATCATTTAGTCCACAGAAGATACGAGTAATATCAACTCCCTGAGCCTTCTTGACACGATACATAAGCTTACGAACGTCAGCGGGTACTGGATACATTCTAAGCCCATTCAACCCTCTATCAAGCATATGTGTCTGGATACCAGCCTCATTAAATGCTTTGGTAAATGCTCTAACTGCTTTGTTGGGATTTTCACCGTAAAGAAGTTGTACTTGCTCGAAAGCTCCACCATTGGTTTCTACTCTTGAGAAGCAGCCCATTTCGACGATTGCAGGAGCGATTTTTTCGAGTTGGTCAGCTCTAGGCTGATATTTTCCTGAGCTCTGATACATGTCTCTGTATACGAGACTGAATTTAACAGATTTTTTCTTCATAAATTCCCGTTTTTCTTTTGATTATTATATTTTATATTTTATAGCATTAAAGCAATTTGGCAGCAACATCACTGAGGTGAGAACGCTCTCCCTGAAGTAAATTAACATGACCAAAAAATTGCTGACCTCTCATCTTCTCAATCATATATGCAAGACCATTACTTCGACTATCTAAATAAGGAGAGTCTATTTGATGAACGTCGCCTGTAAAGATCATACGAGTATTTTCTCCAGCTCGTGTAATAATAGTCTTTATCTCTTGAGGGGTAAGATTTTGTGCTTCATCTATGATACAAAAAACATTAGCCAAGCTCCTACCTCTAATATATGCTAGTGCTTCGATAGCAAGCTGTTCATTCTGCTGCATGTCCTCTATCATCCTAATTTGGCTAGAATTTGGTGCAAATTGGGATTTAATCACATTAAGATTATCAAATAAAGGCTGCATGTATGGCATTACCTTTTGCTTATAATCACCAGGTAAAAAGCCGATATCCTTATTGGCAAGCGAAACAATAGGCCTAGCCAAAATAATCTGCTGGAAATCATCTTGGAGAGCAAGAGCAGCAGCTAATGCTAAGAGCGTTTTACCCGTACCAGCTGTACCCGTAATCGCGATTAACGATAGAGACGGATCCATCAATAAGTCAAATGCCATAGTCTGCTCAGCATTGCGGGGAGTGATACCCATCAGTGTACGCTTCTCAATAGTTCTGATCCTTTCGATATCATTATCTATTCTCACGAGAGCGGCACTCTGAGTACTCTTAAGAACAAATGTCTGATTAGGCATAGGTGTGAATGGAAGAGTCACCTCTGTAATAGGTATCCCCTCTTGCTTCGAAGTATATAGACGATCAATAATGCTCGAATCAGAGACTTCCACCTCGTGATAATTGGTAGAGAAAATATCCTCTACATTCTTCACTTGGTCAGTCGTATAATCCTCAGACTTTAGACCTAAAGAGATGGCCTTAATCCTAAGATTAACATCTTTGGACACAAGTATCGTAGGAAGATCCGAAGTCTCCGATAGCGTTAGGGCTGCAGAGAGTATGCGGTGATCGTTAATCTGAGTATTGAAGGTCTCATTAACTCTGCTATGATGCTGACCATTTGTTAGGATAAAAACTTTCCCTCCATCAGCATTGATTAGGAGGCCATTATCCTGTATAGAAACGCCATTTTCACCACTCTTATTCTGATCTGAATCTATTTCAGCTTCCTTAATGCTATCATCTAGCAATCTGCCAAATGCTCTAGCATTAAAGTTGATCTGATCAAAACCCTTTTTGAATTTATCAACTTCCTCTAATACAGTTATTGGTATATATACATTATTGTCCTGAAAATTCTTTATACACTTATGATCATGAAGAATCACATTAGTGTCTAGGACATAATTTTTCTTTGCCATAGCTTAATTATTATTAGTTTTTATTAGTCACTGTTCGCAATCTTAGCAACAACAAATATACCCCAATGTTTCTAATTATCACTATTTTTCTTGAATGAATTTATCAGCATTATATTATAATAACATTACGAGTTATCAGTTATAACTCTAATTTATTAGCACAAACGAAAAAAAGCAAGCGAAAACCTCGATAAATATTTAAGCTCCCATAAGTTTTCTATAACCCTATAATTCAGCACGATATAAATAGGCTAATACTAGCCGTGTAATGGTGTGGATTATTAGCTACGAATATTTTAAAGCACAAACCTAGGATAAGATGTTTCTCCCCAATAAAAAATTTTCAAGAACCTTTTTTTGACGCCTCAAAACAGATAAAATTTTGGTTATATGAAAGAGAAATGCTTCACATAAGAAAAATATTTTTTTGATATGAGAAGGATTTCCTTTTCCTATAGGAAGATTTTTAACACCTTAAAAACCTTTTTTATTTCAAATCGTTTAAATCACTTTACTTCAACAAATGCAAGTGCTCATCGCCCTTACATATAATCAGAATGCAACGTTTACGGTGCTGCCCAGCATAGTTATCTACACCATACAATACTAAAAACGCCATTTGGGTAGTGATTATAATTCATCATTTTTCTTCACAAATAGCTATACTATGAGCTATTTTGGACGTCGCTTTGTCAGCATAATAATTAATTCCTTTCAATTCATTACATCTTACATTTATCACATCCGCAAAACACCCTATTTGTGCAAAGCGGAGTTTGCAAATCATAATATTTTTGAGTACATTTGTGTCCGAATTAGTTACAACTGACAAACACAAAAAAGGGGATAAATCATACCTTGGTATGTTATTAAGGTATTAGTCTAGGTAACGTTTGAGAATAAGATTGTGTTACATATGCGGCGAATTCTACTGTGATTAACGGGAGGAGGATGCTGTAAATACTTTTTATATGAACGAATTTGTAAGAGCTTATCAACGATTACTTGAACAAACTCAAGAGACCATAAGACGAACTGTGTATGATGAAATTGATTCCACAGCACGTTTGATATGCATTAGGGGTACTCGTGGGATTGGCAAAACAACGTTCCTGCTGGAATATGCTCGAGAAAAGTATGGTCATGACACGCAGTCTTGTATGTATGTGAACCTCAATCACTTCTACTTTGCCACAAGCACACTCTTCGAATTTGCTTCAAACTTTTACCAACAAGGTGGCAAGCTACTCATCTTAGACCAGATCTTTAAATACCCTGATTGGGAGAATGAGCTCCTAAGGTGTTACCATGAGATGCCTAACCTGCAGATCATCTTCACAGCTTCGTCTGTGATGAATATGGAAAGTGACTATCCAGCCCTTAAGAGTCTGATGAAAGTATATGATCTTCACGGCTTTTCATTCAGAGAGTATCTCAACTTTCATCACAAGTTAAACTTTAAGGCATATACACTCGAAGAAATCATAAATGATCACGTGAGTATATCCTCTAAGATATTGGAGCAAATACATCCAATAGAGGACTTCAAGAAGTACATTAAAGTGGGATACTACCCACCGTACATGGATGCCACTCTATATGGAGAGACTCTTGTGAAAAATCTTAATATTCTATTGGAGGTAGATATGGTATATATTAGACAAATTGAGCCCACCTACCTTCATAAACTACGAAAACTACTGTACCTTATTGCTGTACAGCCTAAGGCAGTAGCTAACGTAACGTTATTGAGTAACGAAATCGGAACAAGTCGTGCAACGGTAATGAACTACCTCAAGCACCTATCAGATGCTCAACTCATTAGGATGGAGTACAAAGAAGGGTATGAATACCCTAAAAAACCCGATAGAGTGTACATCAATGACACTAACATCGCTTCTGCAATGTATCCATACCAGCAATCTCCGGAAATGATTCGTAAGGTATTCTTAATTTCTCAGCTAGAGAATGCAGGATACTCCGTGAGTCATCCAGAAGGCACAGGTGTGGACTTTATCGTAAATGGAAAATACAAACTTCGAAGTGCTGACTTGCCTAGAAGAAAATCGACCACCGATATTATTCATATTATTGAAAATATGGTGATTGGAAAGGATAAGCAGATACCATTGTGGCTCTTCGGATTTTTATATTAAAACAAATAATAAACCCTATAAATAACCGCTTTTACATTTAAAATGAAAAAAGAAAAAAAATTTATCACGTGTGATGGTAACTATGCGGCTGCTCATATAGCATATATGTTCAGTGAAGTCGCAGCGATTTATCCAATCACCCCATCATCTACAATGGCTGAGTTGGTAGATGAATGGTCAGCTCAAGGAAGACAAAACATCTTTGGAGAAACCGTAAAGGTTCAAGAGATGCAGAGTGAGGCTGGTGCAGCAGGTGCTGTTCACGGTTCTCTTCAGGCTGGTGCACTAACAAGCACATTCACAGCTTCACAAGGGCTACTTCTCATGGTCCCTAACATGTATAAGATTGCTGGTGAACTTCTTCCAACAGTATTCCACGTATCTGCTCGTGCCATTGCAGCACACTCACTATCTATCTTTGGTGATCACCAAGACGTTATGTCCACTCGCTCTACTGGTTTTGCTCAACTAGCAAGTGGCTCAGTACAAGAAGTAATGGACATTGCTGCAGTTGCTCACCTTGCATCTATTAAGACTCGTGTCCCATTCATTCACTTCTTTGACGGTTTCCGTACTTCTCACGAAATACAGAAGGTAGAATTGATGGAAGAAGATAGCCTTCGTCCATTGATTGATATGGAAGCTCTTACTAACTTCCGCAAACGTGCTCTTAGTCCTGATGCTCCTGTTACTCGCGGTACTGCACAGAACGATGACGTTTACTTCCAAGCTCGCGAAGCTTCTAATCCATTCTATGAGAGCGTTCCTGAAGTAGTTCAGAGCTACTTAGATGAGATCTATGCAGTTACTGGCCGTCAGTACAAGCTATTTGATTACTATGGTGCTGAAGATGCTGAGCATGTTATCATCGCTATGGGCTCTGTTACAGAGACTATCCGTGAGGTAATCGACACCTACGCAGAAGATGGTAAGAAGGTAGGATTACTATCAGTACACTTATATCGCCCATTCTCTGCTAAGCACTTCCTAAGTGCAATGCCTAAGACTGTTAAGCGTATTGCAGTACTTGATAGAACTAAGGAGCCAGGTGCTTATGGTGAGCCTCTATATTTAGATGTAAAGGCATGCTACTACGGTCAGGAAAATGCTCCTGAGATCGTTGGTGGACGTTATGGTCTTTCAAGCAAGGATACCACACCTGCACAGATCGTTGCCGTTTATGAAAATCTTAGCATGAAGATGCCTAAGAATAACTTCACTATTGGTATCGTTGATGATGTAACATTCACATCACTACCACAAGCTGCTGATCCTGAGGTTAAGACTGACGCATACGAGTGTAAATTCTATGGTATGGGATCTGACGGTACTGTAGGTGCTAATAAGAACTCTATTAAGATTATTGGTGGAAGTACCGACAAGTACTGCCAAGCATACTTCCAGTATGACTCTAAGAAGTCTGGTGGTTTTACATGTAGTCACTTACGTTTTGGAGACTCTCCTATTCGTTCTACATATTACGTGAACCGTCCTCACTTCCTAGCATGTCACCAACCAGCGTACTTACGCTTGTATGACATCACTAAGGGGCTACGTAAGGGTGGTACATTCTTATTAAACTCTATTTGGGATATTGATCAGATTGAGGAGCACCTTCCAAATCGCGTTAAGACCTATTTTGCTAAGAATGATATCAAGTTCTACATGATCAATGCTACTAAGATTGCTCATGAGATTGGTCTTGGTAATCGTACTAACACTATCCTCCAGTCAGCATTCTTCAAGATTTCTGGCGTTATTCCTTATGACCAAGCTGTTGATCAGATGAAGAAGTTCATCGTGAAGAGCTATGGAAAGAAGGGTGAGCAAGTTGTAAATCTTAACTTCCAAGCTGTTGATAAGGGTGGTGAAATGATCATCGAGGTACCAGTTAAGCCAGAATGGGCTACACTAGACCCAGATCCAGTGGATTCTCACGATGATGACACTGCTTTTGTTAGAGATGTAGTACGCGTTATTAACGCACGCGAGGGAGACTCTCTTCCTGTATCTGCATTCAATAACTACGAAGATGGAACATGGCCAGCAGGTACATCTGCATCAGAAAAGCGTGGTGTAGCAGCTTATGTTCCAGAGTGGTATGCTGAGAATTGTATTCAGTGTAACCAGTGTGCGTACGTTTGTCCACACGCTACTATTCGTCCATTCCTATTAAACGAAGAGGAAGTTCAGGCTGCTCCTAATGGATATCATACTCTTAAGGCAATTGGTAAGGGTATGGATGGTCATAAATTCCATATCCAGGTAGATGTACTTGACTGTCTTGGTTGTGGTAACTGTGCTGACGTATGTCCAGGTAATAAGAATGGTAAGGCTCTTGAAATGAAAGAAATTTCATCTCAACTTGACCAAGCTCCTCTATGGGAATTCTCAGTTAAGGAAGTTAGCAATAAGGCTCACCTAGTAGACGTTAAATCTAACGTTAAGAACTCTCAGTTCGCTCAGCCTCTATTTGAATTTAGTGGTGCATGTGCTGGATGTGGTGAGACTCCATACGTTAAGTTACTAACACAGCTATTCGGTACACGTCAGATGATTGCTAATGCTACAGGATGTTCATCTATCTATTCAGCATCATCTCCAACATCAGCATACACCACTAATGACTTGGGACAAGGTCCAGCATGGGCTAACTCACTATTCGAGGATAACGCTGAATTTGGACTAGGTATGTACCTTGCAACTCAGAAGATTCGCGAACGTCTAAGTCGTTTGGTAGCTGATATCATCAATGGTGAAGGTGAAGCTCCTATCGATATTGAGCTACTTAAGCAGTGGTATGAGTTCAAGGACGATTCAGATAAGAGTCGTGAACTTGCTGATAAGATCAAGCCTCTACTTAAGAACCAGACAAGCCACATGGGCAAGGAACTAGCAGCTCTTTCTAGCTTCTTCGTAAAAAGATCTCAATGGATCATCGGTGGTGACGGATGGGCTTATGACATCGGTTTCGGTGGACTTGACCACGTTCTTGCTTCAGGTGAGAATATCAATATCTTAGTTCTTGATACTGAGGTTTATTCTAATACAGGAGGTCAGAGCTCTAAGAGTACCCCAACAGGTGCTATCGCTAAGTTTGCTGCATCAGGTAAGCGTGTTCGCAAGAAAGACCTAGGTCTAATTGCATCTTCATACGGTTACGTATATGTAGCACAGGTAGCAATGGGTGCAAATCATGCTCAGACATTGAAGGCTATTCGTGAGGCAGAAGACTACGATGGACCATCACTAGTCATTGCTTACTCTCCATGTATTGAGCATGGTCTGAAGGCAGGTATGGGTAAGTCTCAGCAAGAAGAGAAAAATGCTGTAGAGTGTGGTTACTGGCAATTATGGCGTCATGACCCACGTCTAGAAGAGGCTGGAAAGAATCCATTCCAACTTGACTCTAAAGAGCCAGACTGGGATAAGTTCTATGGTTTCTTACTAGGTGAGGTCCGCTATAACTCACTACACAAGCAGTTCCCAAAACAAGCTGACGAGTTATTCTCTGCAGCGAAGAAAGATGCTCAACATCGTTACAGAAAGTACAAGCGTCTTGCTAATGCTGTATATGAGACAGATGATTTTGAAGCAACTCAGAAAGAGGACTAATTTGATTCAGACAACGATTGTTGATTTGATTTAGTTCAAATATATTTATGAAAGTCCCCACTGATAGATTACTGTCAGTGGGGACTTTTTTACCTTAATCATAACACATACAAATTTATCACGTGTTTTTAGCGGTAGTATCTAGAATAAAGGTAGTGTCCCCAAAAGTGTGTACGGCAGAATGCGTCTCTGAAAAGCAAACCTACATATTTTTTCGCTTTGTTTTCCATAAACATTAAAGATAGACCAATAAAGAATTAAGGCAAGGCTGTCGTAGCACCGCGGAGACACCGCCTTGCCGTATTCTTTTAGGTTGATATCTTTGTGTTGGAAAATAAAGCACATTGTTGTTATTTACTTTTCATTGTTCTTCCTAAGTCCAAGAGTTAGATCTCCTATTCTTTTCTTCAGATAGTTTGCATTGATTGCAATACTACCTATCAAGTGTAGAGCGGATTCTACGCTAGGTAATGCACATTTATATCGAGCCCCTTTCTTTACCTGTCTATTGAAGCGTTCTATCCAGTTAGTACTATGAATGTACTTGCGAACACTGACGTCGTATTTTAGGTATGTGAAGTAATACTCTATCCTCTGACCGTTAGCTATTTTTGTGAGAAAAGGATAGCTCTTACGCCATCTGAACGCAAAGTTTTTAAAGCTCTCTAGGCCATCTAAAGGTGAGCTTCTTGAGCCGTCTTTACTAAAGACCTCCTGTAGATCACTTGCGATGGCTGACTTATCTCGAGGGCGTATCTTTCGAGTTATTTCTCGCTGTAGATGCACCGTGCAGAGCTGGACTTCCACTTCTGTAAAGTGCTCACGTGCAACCTCTTCAATGTTATTCAACCCGTCTGAAATGATTAGTCCTACCTCTTCGAGTCCTCGGCTTTTTAGATCCTCAAAAAACTCGCCCCAGATGCCGCTTCCCTCTGTTGGATTATTATAGACACCCACGATGTCTCGACGTCCTTCGCTATCTAAACTCATCACTACAAAAAATGCCTCCTTGCTCACACTTTCTCCTCTCCGTACAGGAAGATATGTAGCATCGATAACAAGTGCCTCTAAAGTCCTCGGTAGACGTCTTTGACGCCACTCTTCTACTGCTTCTTGGGTCGATAAGGAGAGACGATTGATTTGACTCGTACTATAACGTTTACCATACAAACACTCGAATACTCCAGAGATATCCTCCATCGTATTACCGCAGCTATATAGATAACCTGCTAGTTCTCCCATCTCTTTCTCTTGATCTTTGAGAACGCCTAAAATCAAGGGCATGAAGCCCTGCTGTCGAGTTCGGGGTACTCGTAATTCTAGCATATTACCACTCGCAAAGATGCGACGGGGGCGGTATCCATTGCTCACATCGCCACTATCTTCTTTATACAGTTCCCTCTCCCCTTGCATCGCTATTTCGATGATTAACTCCATTAAACGACCAACTCCATTTGGCTCTGTCATCACGTTTGATAGAATTTCCTTAAATTGCATTTGTGTAAGTCTCATCTTCTTGTTTATCTTTTGTTTTTAACTTTTCAAAGATAACATTCTTGGGACTTACACACTTTTTGGGGACAGTATCAGAATAAAAAAAGAGAAAGTCTATAATAAATGCAAGAAAAAGGCTGTGTTAAATCAAGAAAACCTCGCATAAAATGGGTATCTTTATTGGCAATTCATGATTAAGAGTTAAAATGAAAAGAAACGACATTGTAATACCTGTTATTGAGAAGGCATTTGAAGAGCTCAGTCCTAATGAGTTAGAATTAATCGAAGCGGCAAGGGATATAGCCAAAAATGCGTATGCACCATATTCTGAGTTTCGAGTAGGTGCAGCGGCACGCCTGGCTAGTGGGAAAATTGTTAGCGGTTCGAATCAAGAAAATGCAGCCTACCCATCTGGGATTTGTGCAGAAAGGACGACTCTATATTATGCAGGAGCACAATACCCCAATGATCCAGTTACTGATTTAGCAATTACAGCTATACGAAAAGACGGACGTTACGTCCAAGTAACAGCTCCATGCGGTGCTTGTCGTCAAGTAATGCTAGAAGTCTCAGATCGTTTTAAACAACCTTTCAAGGTATATCTACCTAGTACAGACACTACATTAATTATTGAGGATAATAGACAATTATTACCCATCAATTTTGATGCATCTTCACTGTGAACGTAATATAACAATATAGGAAAGAGTATTCAATGAGTGATTTTATTGTTTCGGCTAGGAAATATCGTCCGAGTTCATTCGATAGCGTTGTTGGGCAAGAGGCACTGACAACCACATTAAAGAATGCTATTCTGACGAACAAACTATCGCATGCGTACCTATTCTGCGGTCCTAGAGGTGTAGGTAAGACGTCGTGTGCTAGAATTTTCGCCAAAACAATTAATTGCGAAAATCGCACTCCAGATGGAGAAGCATGCAATGAATGCGAAAGTTGTAAAGCGGCTAATGAACAGCGATCATATAACATTACAGAGCTAGACGCGGCATCTAATAACTCTGTAAATGATATCCGCCAGTTGATAGAACAGGTCTATATTGCTCCAACAAGTGGAAAGTATAGAGTCTATATAATTGACGAGGTACACATGCTCTCTAGTAGTGCCTTTAATGCATTCCTGAAGACACTAGAAGAGCCACCAGCTCATGCTATTTTTGTCCTTGCAACTACAGAGAAGCACAAGGTCCTTCCTACTATTATTAGTCGCTGTCAGGTTCATGATTTTAATAGGATTACTAGTTTTGACATAGCTAATCACCTTCAGAAGATTGCTGATGCAGAAGGGATTAATGCCGATCCTGAAGCTCTTCAAATGATTGGTATCGCAGCCGATGGTGGGATGCGTGATGCCCTTAGTATGTTTGATCAGATTGCTGGATTTGGAGGAGGCAATATCACCATACAGGGTGTGCGTCAGAACTTAAATCTACTTGATGAGGACGAATATTTTTCTTTGCTCGCTTATATTCTAAAGGGGTTTCATAGTCAAGTCCTAATCCTTATTGATAAGCTCCTCAAAAAGGGATATGAGGGAGATATCATAATGAAAGGATTCTCTGGCTTTCTTCGGAATGTGCTACTTGCCCAATCTCAAGAGACGCTCAACATTATTGAAGTTCCCTACTCTATTAAAGAACGATTGATAAAAGCAGGACAATACACGCCCACATACTTACTTTGGGATTTTCTTAAAATCTCAACAAACTTCAGCACGCAATACAAAAATAGTAGTGACAAACGACTATCTCTCGAGATAGCACTACTCAATATGTGCGAGAAGGTCACTCCGAGCAATTTAAAACCAGCTCCAACTGACCAACCACCTGCTAGACCTATTGAAGAGCCTCAGAGTAAGAATACGACTACGGTCAGTAGCCAGCCATACAACGCATCATCAGCAGGTGTATCAAATAGCACAAATCAGGTAAAAGAAACATCCCCTAAAGAATCAACTGCTGAGAAGATAGAAAATAGTAACGCTCACGTCACGAAAATAGCATATAAACCTCAACCCGTTAAAAATGTAATTGGGAACAGTAATAAAAATAAATATGCTTTTGACCTGAGCACAGGTCAACGACCAACTAAAGAAAAGGATGTCATTGAGAAGAAAACTAATGCCCTTCAAAAGGAACCATTTACACAAGAGCAATTAGTCGAATCATGGAGGAGATACGCACATTCTAAAAATCTCATACTCAGTAAAATACTTGATCGACAGGATAATACCCCAGTACAATTGCAGGATGGAAGTATACGATATTCAGTTACATCCAAAGTCGAAAAAGATCAATTAGATGATGTCCTGCCTGAACTCACAGAATATTTGCGTAGCAAATTAAAGAATGACTTTATTTCAATAAACATAGATTATATTCAAGAGTCTGACGAACAGAAAACAACGCCCATGACTCTAAAGGAAAAATATGAATCGCTCAAAGATTTCAATCCATGGGTTGGAAAAATGTGCGAAGATCTTGGCCTAAACTTTAGCAACTAACAAATATTTTAACCCAATTATTTTAAAATTAAAGACATGAAGAAATTTTCACAACTATTGCTAACCGCAACAGTACTCCTAGGTCTAAGCTTGACAGCAACAGCTCAAGAGAAAAAGGAGTCTTATGAATTTACCCCAGTAAAGGTGTTGAAGATCACTCCTATCCAGAATCAAGGTCGCTCTAGTACTTGCTGGTCATTCAGCGGTCTGGGTTTCTTAGAAATCGAAGCCTTAAGAGAGAGTGGTATGAGTGTTTCGCTTGCACCTATGTACGTAGTCGCACAAAACTACAAGGATAAGGCTGATGAATATATCCGCTGGCACGGAAGTATCAACTTTGGCCCTGGTGGTTCATTTGGTGATGTACTGAACACAGTAAAACATCATGGTATTGTTCCTATTGAGGAGATGACAGGATTGAACTATGGCACTGACAAGCACGTACACAATGAAATACACGCTCTAGCTAGTGGTTATGTTAATGCTCTATTAAAAGAAATGAGCCGTAGTGGTTCACTTTCACCAGCTTGGAAAGAGGGATATAATGGGATCATTGATTCATACCTAGGTAAAGCACCTGAGAGCTTTGTTTATAATGGTGTTAAATATACTCCAGAAAGCTTCAGAGATGCACTAGGACTAAAGATTGATGACTATGTATCTATCACAAGCTTTACTCACCACCCATTCTATGACAAGTTTATCCTCGAGATTCCTGACAACTGGCGTCTTGGACAATCATACAATGTTCCTCTAAAAGATATGATGGCCATTATTGACAATGCTATCAATAACGATTACGCTGTAGCATGGGGTACAGATGTTAGCGAGGAAGGATTCACTCGTGACGGACTTGGTATTCTTATCGATACAGAGAGTTCATCTAATCGTGGTTCAGACCAAGCTCGTTGGGTAGGCGTTGCACCATCCGATCGTCATAAAATAATCGCTGAGATGATCCGTACTCCTGGAACTAAAGAGATTGAAGTTACCCAAGAATGGCGTCAAAATGGCTTCAACGACCTTTCAACTCAGGATGATCACGGTATGGTAATCTTTGGTATTTCTAAGGACCAAACAGGTAAGAAGTTCTACAATGTGAAGAACTCTTGGGGCGAAACTGGTGAGTACAAAGGTATTTGGTACGTTAGTGAATCTTTTGTTGCTGGTAAGACTATCAACATCGTAGTACACAAAAATGCTATTCCAAAAGATATCCGTAAGAAATTAGGTATCTAATCACAGCTTTTAGCATATATAAAAGAGAAGAGGCTAAGTGTAGTACTTAGCCTCTTCTCTTTTTATGTATCAGAATACCATTTACTCGTAACCTTTCAGGATAGGCAAACTTATATGGTATCTCACAGCTATAAGGCGAGCTGAAATCACAGTCAGTACTGAAATAGACTCAACGACAATAGGGTTAATCTCCAGCAAACTAAGAGCACCATACACTAAGCCGCCCACGACACTAGCCATCGCATAAATATCTTTTCTAAATACCAATGGGATTTCATTAATACAAATATCCCGTAACAGACCACCAAAAGACCCCGTGACAACCCCCATAATTAATGCTACCCAAAAAGGGTAACCCATAAGAACAGCTTTCTCCATACCAACTACGGTAAAGAATCCTAATCCTATCGCATCAAAAAGAAATACAGTTTCATTAAGAGACACTAAGTATTTCCGGAAAATCATTACGATCAGCAAACAAAGTGATGTAATGATGACATAAGATGGAGTCGTTAACCAGAAAGGGGTAATACCAAGCAATAGATCTCTAATCGTACCACCACCTACAGCTGTCAGAAGTCCAATAACAAAAGCTCCAAATAAGTCTATATTCTTACCCGATGCTAAACGAATACCTGAAATAGCAAAGGCGAATGTACCTATTAAGTCAAGAATAAGATTAAAATCAAGCGATATAATCCAATCCCAAAAGTTGACATAATCGTCTAATGTAAGCATCTATAATTATCAATGGAGAATGAATATCAATAGCTCTCATCCTTATTAGGGAATCCACCACTCTTGACTTCTTTATTATAATCACTAACTGCATTAATAATCTGCTCACCAACCTGTGCAAACTGACGGAGAAACTTTGGTTTGAAGCCTTGTGTAATGCCCAACATATCCTGTAATACTAACACCTGACCATCAGTATCGTTACCAGCACCTATACCAATTGTAGGGATACTCAATTCAACGGTAACCCTCTTGGCTAATGCACTAGGTATTTTTTCTAAGACCAGAGCACAGCAGCCAAGACTCTCTAATAGCTTAGCATTCTTTATTAGCTTTTCCGCTTCAGCTTCTCCTTTAGCCTGTACCCCATAACCACCAAGCTGATTTACCGACTGAGGTGTCAATCCCAAATGTGCTACCACTGGAATGCCAGCATTTATTATGAGCTCTATCGAATCCCTTACTTCCTCACCCCCTTCTATCTTAACAGCATCCACACCAGACTCTTTGATCATTCGGATAGCAGATGCCAGAGCCACATACTTATCGCCGTGAACAGTGCCAAAAGGCATATCAGCTACAACAAAAGCATAACTAATCCCATTCACGACACATCGAGCATGATAAATCATCTCGTCTAATGTTATAGGCAGTGTAGTACTATTACCAATCATCACATTACTAGCAGAGTCGCCAATCAATATGGCATCCACGCCAGCAGTATCTAATAGCTTAGCCATCGAATAATCGTAGCAGGTCAGCATTGAGATCTTCTCCCCTTCAGCTTTCATCTGCTGAAATCGAGTTGCAGTTATTTTTTTCTTATTAGTAGTTAAGTAATTCGACATAATAATTCATGGTAATACAAAAATGGGGATCAGTCGCACTTATGCACGGCTAATACCCCTTTTCTATAGGAACTCTATATTATTGTGCCCAGAACCGGAATCGAACCGGTACAGGTTTTATCCTATTGGTGTTTGAGACCAACGCGTCTACCTATTCCGCCATCTGGGCTAATGTGCTTACGCACGACCACTCATCATTTTGTGCTTGCAAATATATCACTAAATAATGAATTACACAAATATGAAGTCATAAAAAAGCAGCTTTTCATTAGCAATCAAAAGCTGCTTTTTACTTTGCCTTCTAGATCTATTTAATAATTAATATTCCTCCTCATTAAAAAAGAAATCCTCTTTGCTAGGATAATCCAACCAAATATCCTCAATAGATTCATAGCTTTCGCCCTCATCCTCAATCTCTTGAAGATTTTCTATTACCTCCATTGGTGCACAAGTACGCTGTGCATAATCAATCAACTCATCCTTAGTTGCTGGCCATGGAGCATCATCTAGCTTTGAAGCTAATTCAAGTGTCCAGTACATAATAAAATTTCTAAGTTCTAAAAAATTTAGTATTATCCTTCAGCGTTTACATTCTGTTGGTCTGCAAACTTAGCAATAAATTATAAATTTACAAACCCTTTTATATTAACACTCAGTGACTAAATCATATATTACTAATAATCAGCTGTTTAATGATATAATAAGCATCAATAACTATTAAAAAAACCGATATTAATATATAGAAAAGGGGAAAGCTATAATAAATTAACTTCAGGTAATAATCAAAATTCTCAAGGTGCTATACGCTGAAGTGACCATGACCCATCCTCTTGGAGTTCATATAAAAAACGATCGTGTAATCGACTCTCACGTCCCTGCCAAAATTCTATACGGTTAGGAGTAACCTGATATCCACCCCAAGAATCAGGACGAGGTACTTTTCGGAATGTACCTGTATATTTCAGACTTTCCTTGGCAAACTCAGTCACAATAAAAGTTCGATTAGGGATAGGACGACTTTGCGGAGAGATTCTTGCCCCTACTCTACTGGTGTACGAACGCTTAGCGAAATATGCATCACTCTCCTCTGGAGGAAGTTTCTCACAAATACCCTCCACATGTATTTGTCTTTCTAGCTGATGCCAAAGGAATGTCACCGAGACATAAGGATTTTCACTTATTTGAGTCCCTTTTCTGCTCTCATAATTGGTATAAAAGATCACCTTTCCATTATCGATCTCCTTACACAACAGGGTGCGAGAGGATGGGTGACCATCTTTGGTAGCAGTTGTCACCACTATAGCAGTTGGCTCTATCACGTTATAATTTAAAGCATCTTGTAACCATTCCTCCATCTTCTCGATAGGATTATCTGGCATCTCCGAACGAGATAAACTCCCCACCTTAAACTCTCTTCTAATGTCTTCTAAATTCAAATCCATAGTACTCTGTATTTAATTTCGCCAAAAACTTTTATGAAATAATGTCATTACTGTAAAGATCTCTAATCTCCCCACAACCATCATTAATCCCATATAGATCTTGCTAAAGTCACTCAAAGCAGACATATTAGCCATTGGCCCAAATGTAGCCAATCCTGGCCCAGAGTTCGATATACTGGTTATGGATACCGAGATGGCCTCTTCTAGGCTAAACCCTTCCAATGTTATGATAAATGTACCCACTACAATCAAAAAAAGGTAAGCAAAGAAAAAGTTGTACACCTGCATGATATACTTAGGCTTCAGCACCCTTCCCCCTAGACGTAATGGAATCACGGCATGAGGATGAGTACGTTTCTTAAACTCATTGAATAGGCTACGCGTCAGGATATTAAAGCGAATCATCTTCAGTCCACCACTTGTAGATCCTGAACAACCAGCAATAAACATTGAAAAAAGAGCCAAGACCCAGAATGGGCTTCCCCATGTATTGTAGTCACTTATCGCATAACCTGTAGTCGTAATCAAACTAACAATCTGCACCAGAGAGTACTCTAGTGCCGTAAAATATGAATCATAGCGATTTGTGAAAAATAAGATCAATGATGATACTACTGTCAATAGTGCTATAACGACAACAAACCACTGAAATTCGGTATCACGAACCATCTTCATCGGGTCACGACGAACTAAGGCAAAATAGGATAATGAAAAGCTAACAGCCCCCATAAACATGAAGAGGGTCAAGACCATGTAAGTGTAGTGGGAGTTAAATCCTGCGATAGAGTCATTAAAGGTAGAGAATCCTCCAGTCGAGATACACGTTAGACCATGGCATACAGCATCAAAAAGACCTAGTGGACCAAGCCATAGTAAAAAAATACACAGCACGGTTAGAGAGACATAAATCACTGAGATCCATTTTGCTACGACTGTAAAGCGTGGAGCAAACCGATCATGCGTTACCCCAGAAGATTCATGATCGTATATAAGAGAGGCACTCTCCCCAAGTATAGGAATAATAGCAACCATAAAGACGATGATACCAATACCACCCATCCACTGTGTCACACTTCGCCAGAAAAGGATCCCCCTAGGCATAGATTCAATATCATTAAGAATCGTAGATCCAGTCGTAGTTAGTCCTGATATGGTCTCAAAGAATGCATCAGGTAAGCTCGGGATAAACCCTCCAAGATAGTATGGAAGTAGCCCCAATATAGCCACTACCAACCAACTAAGCGTTACAGACACCATCCCTTCTCTCCGCCCAGTATCATACATCTTATACCCACGGCTACTAAGAATTAAGATCAATCCCAATATAGAATCAATCAATGCCGTATAGAGCAATGGCTTCAGTGCAGTATCATGAAAATAACTAGAAATAGATGCCGCACAAAGTAGAAAAACTACCTGAATGAAGCATAACACACCTAATAATAAGAAAATAAAGCGAAAGTTAAACCCTCGACGTGTCTCGTATTCAGTATATTCTGATCGTGCCATTATGAGAAAAGATTATTAATAGCCCTAGCATTACTCCTATCTGTGAAAACCATCACTGTATCTCCGGCCTCTATCATAGTAGTTCCCTCAACAAGTAAAACGCGTCCATCCCTCATCAATCCCCCTAAGGAGACCCCTTCTGGGATATGAAGGTCTTTTACCATAGCATGAGTCACCTTCGAATTTTCTCTCACATGAATCTCAAGGACCTCTCCCTGACCTATAGATAAGGTCTTGGCATCCGAAATATCAACATTGAGTAAATACCTAAATATAGCAGCTGCTGCTATAAGTTTACGATTAATCAGATTGCCTATCTTCATCTCATTAGCAATCTCCAAGTAATCTAAGTTCTCAATCTGAGCTACAGAGAATGGCACACCCAATCTTTTAGCATTAATCGTCGCTATCATATTACTTTCAGATGTACTTGTAAGAGCTAAGAAGGCCTGAGCCTTCTTTATCCCTTCATCTATCAATAGATCTGGGTCTCTACCGTCCCCATGGATGACCAATGCGTTATCTGGCACCAGTTCGGAGAGCTTTCTACACTTCTCGTAATCACGCTCTATAATCTTCACATAGATATCAGATGGTAGGTATTGTGCTGTCTTAACAGCTATTCGACTTCCACCCATTATGATGATTCTCTTAAGCTTGATATCTTCTTGCCCACTGAATTGCCTAACGAGATTTAGGTCATTAGGCATCGCCGTAACAAATAATATATCATCACGCTCTATCATATCATTACCTCTAGGAATGATCGTGTGATTAGAACGTACTATAGCCACGATATGGAATATCTTCTCTGATAAGTCAGCAAGATCCATCAGTTTCTTACCAATCAGCGGAGAGTCATTAACAACTCTAGTCGCCACCAGCACTAGCTTACCATTAAAAAATCGCCAATACTGCTTCGACCACGGTAGGCTCAGACTTTCTTTAATCTGGGTTGCAGCTAAAGCCTCTGGATATATCATATCATCCACCCCTAAGTCCTTAAGGTACGCTCTGTTTCTAGGCTCCAGATATTCGCTATTATTTATTCGAGCGAGTGTCTGCTTTGCACCCATCTTAGTAGCTAGAATACAAGCAATTATATTGGCACTTTCCTCTGGCGTTACAGCAATAAATAGATCTGCGGATCCAGCACCAGCTTCTTTAAGTGCCTCAAATGAGGTCGGAACACCTACATACGTCATAATCTCCAGACCATCATTGAATGCAAATTCAAGGTTCTCCGAAGATTCATCCATTATTGTAATATCATGTGACTCATGAGAGAGTAACTTTGCCAAATGAGTCCCCACTTCACCAGCACCTGCTATCAATATCCTCATATCCTACTTAATGTGTGTTTGATCTATTTCAAAAGTTCTATAGCTTTATTTGCTATTGAATCAACATCTAATCCTACATAGGCATGCTGTATCTCTACCCGACCATGTTTAATAAAAGCATCTGGGATTCCAATCCTAGTTATGTCGATATGCTTTCCTTGGTCACTATAATATTCCAGCAATGCACTTCCGACTCCACCCGCAAGTGATCCATCCTCCACAGTAATAATATACTTATATCGCTGTGCTATTTCGTCCAGAGCTTCCGTATCCAAAGGCTTCACAAACCTGAGGTTAAGATGTCCTGGATTATAACCCTTCAGTACTAATTTATCAATGGCTTTGCCAACCGTGTAACCGACGGATCCATAAGAGACGAAGATAAGGTCATCCCCTACTTTGAGCATTTCAGACTTGCCTAAGTCTATCTCACTAAATGGCACATGCCACTGAGGGCAAGATCCTAGCCCTCTCGGGAAGCGAATCACAAATGGACCCTCCTCGTGATGCATATAGGCGGTGTACATCATCTGCCTGAGCTCACGTTCGTTGATAGGGGACATAATTTTCAGGTTCGGAATAGTCCTCAGGTAAGCAATATCATAAGCTCCCTGATGAGTAGCCCCATCCTCACCGACCAATCCTGATCTATCCAGACACAGGATAATAGGTGCTTTTTGCATCGCGACATCGTGAATAACCTGATCATAGCCTCGTTGCAAAAAGCTAGAATAAATATTACAGAACGGAATCATACCATTCATGGCAAGCCCAGCAGAAAAGGTAACAGCATGAGCCTCAGCTATACCCACATCAAAGACCCTCTCTGGATATTTCTCCTGCATATATCCGAAGGAACTACCACTCACCATAGCTGGTGTAATCCCTACAATTCTCTCATCCTTCTCCGCTAACTCTAGTAAGGTTTGCCCGAAGATCTCTTGATACTTCAGGGGCTTATCTGGGACCTCTTTGATGGTGATTCTCTCTCCCGTATTCACATCAAATTTACCAGGAGCATGCCATAATACAGCACTATCTTCAGCTGGTTTATATCCTTTACCCTTCGTAGTCTTGACATGAAGGAGCTTAGGCCCCTTGAAGTGCTTAATGATCTCCAGACGCTCTATTAAGGACTCTACATTATGCCCATCGATAGGCCCAAAATAGCGAATACTGAAGCCTTCGAAAAGATTCGTCTCGTCATTAATTAGGGCCTTAAGACTATTATTAAATCGGAGTAAATTATTTCGTCTGCGTTCATTGATGATTTTCATCTTCTTCAGTCCCTTGTACCCTTTATGTCGCAGATCATTGTACTCCTTACTCGTGATTATCTTCACGAGGTATTTGCTTAGTCCCCCAGTACTTGGATCAATAGAGATATGATTGTCGTTCAGGATAATAAGTAAGTTATTAGGCTGCGAAGAGGCATTATTAAGCCCCTCGAATGCTAGCCCCCCCGTCATCGCACCATCTCCAATAACCGCTATCACATTATTATCCTTGCCACTCATCTGGTTAGCAACAGATATACCTAGAGCTGCTGATATCGAATTAGAGGCATGTCCAGCCACAAAGGCATCATACTTGCTCTCAAATGGGTGCGTGAAGCCACTAATTCCGCCCCATTGACGAAGTGTGGCAAAATCGCCCTTCCTACCGGTCAAAATCTTGTGGATATAAGCCTGATGACCAACATCCCAAACGATCTGATCATGAGGCAAATCAAAGACATAGTGAAGAGCTACAGTCAGTTCCACTACGCCCAAATTAGCTCCTAAATGCCCAGGCACATCACTCAGCACCTGCAGCATAAATTCGCGTATCTCATCACATAGCTGTGGAAGCTGCTCTACAGATAGCTTCTTAAGGTCAGATGGACTATTTATATTATCAAGAAGATCAAAATTCTTTATCATGTTCTACCTAAGCTTCTCGCCAAATAGCTACTACTATTCATACGTGTGCAAAGGTAGCGATTTCTTGAGTAATATCCCATCTAGAGCATTTATAGTGTCATGTCATCAAATTGCAAAAGTTATGAAGATATACCTAGCAGCTCAGCCTTCATATTAGAGAAAGACTTATAAGTAAAATAATGCGTAACGAAGAAGTCCACTATCACACAATACACTCTTGTAAGCATTTTAGGTCATACAGTCATAACACTCTCTATAATTAGACAAAAGATAGATCCTAAAGCACTGATATAAAGAGGCTAACAGAAAGTATCAAAATGTCACTCACAGGACTTATATTCGGGACTATTGGAGGTGGATATTTTAGTTATATAAAAGAGAAACGCTTCTCATATGAAAAATATTTTTTTGATATGAGAAGGAGAAATTTTTCCTATAGTAAGATTATTAGCCCCTAAAATGCCCCCTTTTCTTAACGGGTCACTAACATTTTGGTACCTATTCGTTATGCAAATATTTGATAGAAAAAGGTTACTCTACATCGATAGCACTAACCTCACTGCTCACTACTTCATTTAGCCAGTTAATATCACCTCATGTCACCTACTCTATTACACTAAATTTTAGTAATCCACTAATAAAAGACCTTAATGTTACGATGAAATGAACACAAATACCTAAATATAGGTATGTCTTAAACCACGATAGGAGGTATCTTTGCTTATTGCGAAAAAATGTTGAAAATATTAATAGGAGAAAAGCAGAAATGAGGCTTTCCGATTTACATACAGGAGAAAGGGCAAGGATTGTTGAACTTCACACAAAAGGAGCTTTCAGGAAGCGACTTATGGAGATGGGATTTATTGAAGGTGAGGATATTCTTGTCGTCAAGAATGCACCCCTCAAAGACCCCGTAGAGTACAGAATCCTTAACTACGATATAACCTTAAGGAGAAGTGAAGCGGCTGATATTGAGGTCGAACGTCTTACTCACAACTCTAAGACTAGGGACACAAGGTACGAGATAATGAGTAGTGAGAGTGAGATTTTCCCTGAACTCGTGGATAATACGGACTCCAAGAGAATAAAAGTGGCATTTGTAGGGAATCCAAATTCAGGGAAGACCTCTCTCTTCAATGCTGCTAGTGGTGCTAATGAGCACGTGGGAAACTATAGTGGCGTAACGGTGGGCGTGAAAACCGCTTCATACTCACAAGATGGATTCACGTTCGACCTAATGGATCTTCCTGGTGCATACTCCATCTCCTCCTATAGTCCAGAGGAGAAGTTCATCCTCCAGCAGCTACTCGGAGAGAACCGTCCTGACGTCATTCTCAATGTGGTGGATAGTACCAATCTAGAGAGGAATATGTACATGACGACTCAGCTCATGGAGACTAACATTCCGATGGTTATAGCCCTAAATATGTGGGATGATCTACAAGAGAATGGCAGTACACTCAATATCCCAGCTCTCAGTAAGTTAATCGGTGTGCCTATGACGCCTACTGTAGGTAGGACGGGACAAGGACTCAAAGCGATCTTCTCTCAAATCATCAAGTTGTACGAAAATCGCTCTAATGTCAGGAGGATTATTGATGTACGTTATCGTGAAGAGTTAGAGAATGCTATAAACTTCGTGAGCGATGGGATCAAAGATAATAGCCAACTGATCCCAGAAAACTTCAGGAATATCCGACCTCGCTTTATCGCGATAAAGCTTTTAGAGAGAGATAAGGTGGTGGAAGAGGCCCTTAGAAGTGAATCGGAAAAGGCAGCCTTTTTCTTCACTCGTGCCAAGTATGCTATCAATGAGTATGAGAAGGTAACTGATAAGGATATCCAGACGGACATTACGAATGGTAAATATGGATTCGTTCGAGGAGCTCTTCAGGAGACATATACCTCAGACTACTCTCAAATAAATGACAGGAACAAAAAGATTGACCACATATTGACTCACAAAGTATGGGGGTTCCCCATCTTTATTGCGATCATGTACCTTGCTTTCCAGCTCACCTTCACACTAGGTGCCTATCCTATGGATTGGATCGAAAGTGGGGTGGCATGGATAGGGAATATTGTAGGTGATCTGATGAGTGATGGTCCACTAAAGGACCTACTCGTCGATGGTATTATTGCTGGAGTCGGAGGGGTATTGGTCTTCTTACCTAACATCGTAATCCTTTATTTATGTCTAGCCATCATCGAAGATACTGGCTACATGGCACGTGCTGCGTTCATAATGGATAGACTCATGCACCTCATTGGGCTACATGGGCGGTCATTCATCCCGATGATTATGGGCTTTGGATGTAATGTCCCTGCCGTAATGGCGACCCGTACCATTGAGAATCGTAATAATCGACTCATCACCATGATGGTGATACCATTTATGAGCTGTAGTGCTAAGCTTCCAGTCTATCTACTCTTGGCAGGAGCCTTCTTTCCAAAACAAGCAGGATTGGTGCTTTTCGCATTGTACTTCCTAGGGATTACCGTAGCTATATTTAGTGCACTGCTATTCAAAAGGTTTGTTTTTACTGAAGAGGATAGCCCCTTTGTAATGGAGCTTCCACCCTATCGGATACCGACTGTCATCAGTGTGCTATTGCATATGTGGCAAAGGGCAAAGCAATATCTTCAGAAGATGGCATCTGTCATCCTTTTTGCCTCTATTATTATATGGGCTCTAGGGTACTTCCCACAGGTCAGCTCATTGGACGAAGCTAAGCAAGAAGAACTCTTTGAAAAACATATTGCTGAAAATACTACTGAGGAAGCGAAAGCATTTATGGCACTTCCTTATGAACAGCAACAGAATATGATACAGCAGGAGTATTCATATATTGGCCGCATAGGACATACCCTACAGCCAGGCTTTCAACCATTGGGCTTTGATTGGAAAATGAGCGTTTCTCTGATTACAGGGATTGCAGCGAAGGAGGTCGTTGTGAGTACCATGGGGGTATTATACACAGGAGATAGCCAAACGGATGTAGGCTTGAAAGACAAAATCATGGGAGCGAAATACCCCAATGGGGACCCTATATTTACACCTGTAGTGGCTATATCGTTCTTAGTCTTTGTATTGGTTTATTTTCCATGCATCAGTACGGTCATAGTCATTGGTAAAGAGTCGGGCAGCTATAAATGGTCTCTATTTATAGCACTTTATACGATCACACTAGCCTGGGTAATGAGCTTTATCATAACCCAAGTGGGAAACTTAATCATCTAAAGAAAAATGGATAACTTGGTACAATACATAATAGTAGGCGTAATACTCTTAGTAGTTCTCTTTTACATGATACGCCATATCATCCGATTATTTCAGCAGAAGGATCAAGGATGCTCTTCATGTAGTGGCTGTAGTATGAATCAAGACTGCGGTAGTAGTAAAGAGCAAAAGTAAATGTCTACCGAGATGATATAGATGAGTTTATCAAATGTTTAAATCATTGGTGAGTTGCTCAACAAACTGATACGATTAATTATCCTCCAAAATATTCCGTAGATACCTTTAAACCATTCTACCGTTACTTTCTAAATATTGTACCGGTATGCTATTCTTGAAAAAAGTGGGATATACAGAGCCATCATAAACTTAATAAATAAGAATATATAGTCCTTCTTCAATACATTAGAGCACCTTACGCCTGAGTTTTCTGCATGAAATAGCCAAAATTTGGTTATTGTTGGTTATCTTTGTGATTAATGCGTAAAGATATGAGTGGAAATAGAACACATAATTTGCTTAAGCAATTGATCAAGTATGGTTTGGTAGGGGTAGTCAATACCCTCATCACCTTCATTGTAATATATGTGCTACAGGAAATGCTGGACGTATCTCCTGGTATCAGTAATATAGCTGGATATATTGCAGGATTGCTCAATAGCTTTTTGATGAATAGTAAATGGACCTTTGACTCTGAAGCGTCATGGAGAAAATTCTTTATTTTCATGGCAGTTTGGATTCCTTGTTATTTGGCTAACCTGCTAACGCTTCATCTATTATTAACCTATACTACTATTCCAGCTATCTGGAGTCAATTAGTAGCGATGCTGGTCTTTAATATTTCTAATTTTATTCTTAATAAGTTTGTCACCTTCAAGAAATGAATACCCCCCAGAGCTTAACCATTATTATTCCTTGCTATAATGAAGAGGAGGTTCTTCCCCTAACCTATCCAAGAGTTAGGAAAATGCTGGACTCTATGGAAGAAGAGGATAACATCATGGGCCAGATAACTTTTATTAATGATGGCAGTCATGATAGGACTACTGAGATTCTAAATGAGATAGCAGCCAAGGACCCTACGGTACAGGTTATTCACTTCAGCCGAAACTTTGGACACCAAGCCGCCTTAACTGCTGGTATGAGGATGTGCTACAGTGATTATGCGGCTGTCATTGATGCCGATCTACAGGATCCACCTGAGGAAATCCCGGGGATGTTCAGAATGATGAAGAATGAAGGACATGCTGTCGTTTATGGGGTGAGAGAGGAAAGAGATGGGGAGACTCTCTTTAAGAAATGGACAGCAAAACTCTTTTATCGTTTTCTGAATTCGATGACTGAGCGACCTCTACCATTAGATGCCGGCGACTTTAGGATCATGAACAAAAAGGTATTAGATGCCTTTAGGAACTTACCTGAACATAATAAATACATTAGAGGGATCATCAGCTGGATGGGATTTCCTCAAGCTCCATATTACTACCATAGAAAGGAGCGAGCAGCGGGGGAAACAAAATATAGCTTAAGTAAAATGATGAGGTTAGCGACTGACGCTATTCAATACTTTTCATATAAGCCACTCAAATTAGCCATAAAACTGGGATTCATATCCGTACTAATAGGTTTATTACTAGCCCTTTGGGTTATTTTAGGAAAGATCTTTGGATTTACTTACCCTGAGAGTGGATGGTCATCTATCATGATAGTGATTATTTTCTTCGGCGGTATCCAACTCATCACCATTGGGGTGCTAAGCAAATACGTGGGTGTGGTTTTTGACGAAGTGAAGAAACGACCTGAGTACATCATCGCAGAGACTAAGAACATGGAGGGGAATGATTAACAGGCAAGATAGATAGTTTTGATAGATAATATATATACTGAGTTAGAGATAAAGTTAGGTTCAGAATTGCTTTTACTTCTTGAGGAAGCTGCAGATGCAGCTGGACAGGAGCTAAGAGTCATTGGAGGAACGGTACGAGATTTAATTTTAAGGCGTGCAACGACGGACTATGATTTCGTCACCAATGGCAGTGGGATAAAAGTGGCTAAAGAGGTGGCTATACGTCTTGGGAAGAGAGCAAAGCTCGTGGTATTCAAGTCCTTTGGAACCGCCCAAGTAAAGTATAAGAATCTGGAGCTGGAATTTGTAGGTGCTAGAAAGGAAAGCTATAGAGCTGATAGCCGTAAACCGATAGTAGAGGAGGCTACCTTTGAGGAGGACGAAGCCAGAAGAGACTTTACGATTAATGCTTTATCCATCACACTTAATGGTCCTAATAAGGGAACTCTTAATGATCCTTTTGATGGGGCTAATGACCTTAAGTGGGGAGTGATTAGGACTCCACTGGATCCAGACACCACGTTCTCGGATGACCCCCTAAGAATGATGAGGGCTGTCCGCTTCGCATCCCAACTCCAATTCACGATCCCTGATGAGATAAAAGATTCGATCAGACGTAATGCTGATAGACTGAATCCACCTATTGTCTCTATAGAACGTATCACTACAGAGTTCATTAAAATAATTGATAGCCCTAGACCTTCAATTGGATTAGGTCTGATGGAAGAGTGTGGACTTATGGAACAATACCTCCCAGAGATATCTGCTCTGAAAGGAGCCGAAACTAAGGAAGGGATTGGGCATAAGAATAATTTTTATCACTCTATATTGGTTGTAGATAATGCTGCAAAAAGGACTGACGACACCTCTATAAGGCTAGCAGCCCTATTTCATGACATAGGCAAGCCGAGAACAAAGCGATTTACCTCCGGAGCTGGATGGAGCTTTCATAATCATGACTATGTAGGTTATAAGATGATCAAAAAAATATTCAAGAGGATAAAGCTACCCTTGGATGATCGTATGCACCTAATAGAGAAGCTTATTAAGCTACACATGCGTCCTGCCCAGCTAGCCGATGAGGGGGTTACAGACTCGGCTATCCGTCGTCTCTTATTTGAGGCAGGGGACGACATCGATAGTTTGATGACACTATGTGAGTCTGACTTGACATCAAAGAACCCAAATAAAGTACGGAAGTACCTTAATAACTTCCAAGTGGTTCGTGAGAAGCTGGTAGAGATTGAAGAAAAAGACAAGGTTAGGAACTTCCAACCTCCCATATCAGGTAATGATATTATGCATATTTATGATCTCAAACCTCGTCGAGAAGTAGGGCTGATCAAAGAGGTCATCAAGGATGCGATACTTGATGGCATCATTCCAAATGAAAGAGAGGCTGCTCTGTCATTTATGTACCAATATGTTGAGAAGGAGTATCCTGAATTAAAGGTAGTAAATAAGTTAGATGAATAATAATGGATAACATGGATAAGAAAAAGGCTTGGTATCGTCAACCTTGGATTATGTCTCTAGGGGCTGTACTCCTCTTCGCGATCATTTCTATCGCCTACTTCACCCCTGCAGCGTTTGAAGGTCGTGTACTCTTCCAAGCTGATGGGGCAGCGGCATCTGGAACTGGTCGTGATGTTGTAAGATATGAGGAGGAAACGGGGCATCGCTCACTATGGACAGGGAGTCTATTTGGAGGGATGCCGATGTACCAAATCTCTCCCTCCTACCCCTCAACCAAAGGGGTAAAGCTGACACAGCAGGTATACCGACTGGAAGCTCCTCTGGACTTAATGCCAGGAGATAGTTATCTCATCTTTATGATGTTAATAGGCTTCTATATCTTTATGAGGAGCTGGAAAGTCCGCCCTTTACCGGCAATAGGTGGAGCGATACTCTGGACTTTTTCGTCATACTTCTTAATATTAATTCAAGCGGGTCATCTCTGGAAGCTATTAGCCTTAGCCTATATACCCCCTACTATTGCGGGATTGGTATGGGCATTTCACAGACGAAAATATCTATTAGGCTTTGTCGTCACAGGCATATTCTCGGCATTACAGATATATTCCAATCATATACAGATGAGCTACTACTTTGCATTCCTTATGTTTGCAATGATCATAGCTTGGGGTGTCGAGGCTGCACGGCACAAAGATTGGAAGCACTTTAGTAAGGCTCTTGCCGTCGTCATTCTGGGGGGGATCGTAGGTATAGCTATCAATAGCACCAACCTATACCACACCTACAAGTACTCTAAAGAAACGATGCGTGGAGGAAGCGAGCTGACCGTTCTTAATAAGGCTAATGAGAGCACTTCTAGCACGGGACTTGATAAGGAATATATTACCCAATGGAGCTATGGTATTGATGAGATGCTCACTTTTCTCATCCCTGATGCTAAAGGTGGAGCCTCTGGTCAGATAGGCTTATCTGAGCCTCATATAAGAAAAGCAGGAAACCAACAGAGTCAATACTTCGTTGCACAACAGAATAGATATTGGGGTGACCAACCCTTTACCGCAGGGCCTGTCTATGTAGGTGCATTTGTCTTGCTGCTAGCTATCTTCGGAATGCTGGTGGCTAAAGGCCCTATGAAATGGGCATTTATAGGCACATTGATTCTTACTGTCATGCTGTCGTGGGGTCATAACTTCATGTGGCTAACGAGCTTCTTTATTGACCACTTTCCTCTATATGATAAGTTTAGGACTCCTTCCTCTATCTTAGTGGTCGCTGAAATGATTATTCCAATCTTTGCTATTTGGGGACTCATCCTGATTCTAAAGGACCCAAAGATCATTGTCAGGAAGAAAACTCAAACGATCCTTGCCCTTGCTCTCACGCTGGGAGTAGCTCTTTTGATATGGATCATACCAACAGCTGGGGGCTCGTTATTGAGTAAAATGGAGCAAAATGCTTTTGGTGAGTATATAACTCAAGCTCCAGAACTTGGTATCTATATATCTGCGTTAGAGAGTGTCAGAGCCTCTATCATAAAAGCTGATGCTCTTCGGTCTATATTAATCATCCTAGTGGGTAGCGGTATCATTACTCTTTTTTATTACAAGAGAATATCTCAAAAATGGGTGGTTCCTCTAGTCATTATCGTCTGTTTCGTAGACCTCTGGAGCGTAGATAAAAGGTACCTGAATGACGATATGTATATGCCAGCTCATCAAGTGCAGATGAGGGTCCAGCAAACGACACCGATAGACAAGAAAATTCTAGAGGATCAGTCTGAATTTAGGGTGATGAACTTAGCGGTCAATACATTCAACGATGCGACTACTTCATATAATCATAGATCGATCGGAGGATACCACGCAGCTAAGCTCCAACGTTATCAAGACCTTATTGAAGGGTATTTATCCCAACATGACCTAAATGTCCTAAGGGTTCTCAACACAAAATATTATATCGTCCCTGATAGCATCAATGGTATGGGATTAATTGAGGATGACAAGATCTATGGAAATGCATGGTTTGCCTCCTCAATAAAGAATGTAAAGAATAGTGATGAGGAGTTCTTAGCTCTTAAGGATACTCCGCTTGATGAGGTTGCCATCATGGCACCGCCATTTAGTCAAGAGATAAACGGGGAAATCCACAAAGACTCTCTATCAAGTGTAACTCTTACAAGTTATGCACCTGATAGAATAACGTATAGGAGTTCGAATAGTAATGATGGACTAATAGTTTTCTCTGAAATATATTATCCTGATGGATGGCATGTAACGATTAATGGAGAACCAGCAAAACTTCTGAGAGCAAATTATGTCCTCCGAGCTTTAGAGGTCCCAGCTGGCGAAAATGAGATCGAGATGTGGTTCGACCCTGACTCAATCCATACTACGGAAGCCATTGCCTTTACAGCAAATATTATTTTGCTCTTATCTGCCATTTCTCTAATTGTATTTTTTGTTTATAAGAGAAAGAAAAAGGCATGAAGCACATTCACCTAGAGGAAACAAACTCTACCAATAGTTATCTAAGAGAGCTGATTCGGAAGGACCCGAAGTTGGATGCCTACACGTATGTAACGACTTACGAACAGACTTCTGGTCGTGGTCAGAGTGGGAATAGCTGGGAAGCGGAGCCGGGGAAAAATATTTCTCTCTCCCTATTATTAAGACCAGAGAAGTATCAAGATGGTTACACTCCTTTTGACCTCAACATAGTATCCTCTCTGTCTCTATATGACTTTTTGGCTAAAAGACTCCCTTCAAAGGAATCTATTTATGTCAAATGGCCGAATGATATTCTTATCGATGGTAGAAAAATAGCTGGTATCCTAACTGAAAATGAATGGATGGGAGATCAATGGGAGTATGCCATCGTTGGGATCGGTCTGAATGTATTTCAAACTCAATTTGGAGCATACAGGCCTGAAGCGACATCGCTAACGCTGGAAGCTGATATAAAAGAGCCAAAAACCTATGAGGACTGGCACCACTCTATGACGAAAGAGATAGTAGAGAATTTTCAGAGTCGATTTAGGATGCTAAGTGAGTCGCCTGTACAAGTCAGACGGGAATACCTCTCTTATTTATATCGATACCAAGAAAAGAATGCTCCATTTAGAATACCTAATGGTAGATCATTTGAAGGAACGATTATTGGCGTTGAGCCTAATGGGCTATTAGTTATCAAGGAGGGTGACGAAACACATCACTTTGCCTTCAAGGAGGTACAATTTAGATGAGACGTGAGATCATAACTACAGAAGATGGAAGCCGTACTATTCACCTCCCTGATATGGACGAGCATTATCACTCCATCTTTGGAGCACGGACTGAATCAGAACATATATTCATAAAGCATGCTCTGGAACGACGGCTTTCAGAGCCCTATAAAGGGACCATACAACTACTGGAGATTGGTTTTGGTACTGGTTTAAACGCATGGCTCACCTTGATGCACCAAGTCGCTCACACGCCCCCCTACACCATCAGGTACATTACTTATGAGTTATATCCAATAGAGAATGACATCATATCTGAACTTTTTCAGGACTACTTTACTGAAGATGATTGGTGCTGGATGAAACGTCTCCATGATGCCGAATGGGGAAAAGAAATTAAGATAGCCGATGGTTTTACTTTGCTAAAAGTAAATGCTAATCTCACCGAGTCATCTCTTCCGATAGGTAATGACGTGATTTATATGGATGCTTTTGCTCCAGAAAAGACTCCAGAGCTATGGTCGCCATCATTTTTGCAACGATTATCTAACAGTGCTTCACAAGGGGGATGGCTATCCACCTATTGTGCAAAAGGGATAGTCAGGCGTACCCTACAGAATGTTGGTTTTGAAGTGTACCGTACTCCTGGACCACCACATGGAAAAAGAGAAATTCTCACCGCGAAGAAACAGTGATATATCTATTCATCATAGATGCAACCACAACCATATAAGATATAGAAAAAGCACTTGTAAAGATATATATCCTTACAAGTGCTTTTATATATTTACTGATATGTATGTCTCAGTCTGCTTACAAGCCTAGCTTAGCTTTCACTTGTGCAGTAGCGTCAATACCATTAGCACCTACATACACCATAGTTGACTTATCGATTACGTAAGCATAACCATTTTCGTTGCCTACATTATTGATTGCATCCATTAGCTTCTTTTGGATTGGAGTGAATAGCTCAGTTTGTTTTTTTCTAACATCTTCCTGTGCTACAGAATTCAAATCCTCAAGTCTTTTTGCTAAGTCCTGAAGCTCCTGCTCCTTACGAAGCTTAATACTCTCTACCATACCCTCTTGTTCAGCTACAAAAGCTTGATACTTGGTCTGGAATTCTTCTTGCATGACTACAATAGTATCCTCATACTTTTTCATCAATGCATCTAACTCAGTTTGCATCTGCTTAGTCTCTGGCATAGACATTAAGATCGCCTGAGTGTCAACAACTGCAACTTTTTGTGCACTCTGAGCGAATGCCAAGAAAGGTAAAAATAGGAGGGTTAGTGATAGTAAAATCTTCTTCATTTTAATTTTTTCGTTATTAAATACCTAATTGGTTTGTAAACAATTTTCTATTTTTTCTCTGTAAGCTCACATTGATAATAGTTTGTTTATCTACTAGCTTACCAAGAATATTAACATTTAAGGCAAATGTACTCAATTAATTGGAATAACCTAACACAGCAAGAACTTCATTGCTAATATCTGCCGCTGGATCAGCATAAATTATACTTCCAACAGATGAAGCTCTATCAAAAACGATTAAGTAACCACGTCTTTGACTAATGAGCTTTACCGCTTCGTAGATCTTGTCCTGAAGGGGCTTGATAAGTTTGGATTGTAACTTCATTAGCTCTCCATCTCTTCCAAAATACTTTTGCTGTAATTGAGCAGCTTGATCCTCGACTTTCACAATGGCATTCTCTCTCTTAACACGGTCAGATGAATTCATCGTTGGAAGATCTTTTTGATACTGAATATAGAGATCTTTTGCTTGATCCTGTAGCTTCTTAATCTCATTACTCCATTTATCACTTTGCTTTTCAATCTGCTCAGTAGCAGATTTGTACTGAGGGATCTGCCCCATCAGATACTGCATATCAATTAGTGCATAATTTGCTTCCTGAGCTACTAATGCACCGACGGACATCATTGCTGTCACTATTAATAGTAAAATTCTCTTCATACCTTTTCTTCTTTATATGATTAAACAACCATTACATTAAAACTGCTGACCAAGGACAAAGTGGAGATTGCTACCCCCCTTAGTGCTTGAACCATCTGGTCTATCAAATCCATATCCCCAGTCAAGTCCAACAACTCCAAGTCCCATTGGTAGGAATACTCTGACTCCTAATCCTGCAGAACGTTTAAGTTGGAATGGGTTCATATCTCTAACATATTGCCAAGCATTCCCTGCTTCTGCAAACGCATGGACCCAAATCATAGTACTATTTTCTGAAATAATAGGGTACCTTAGCTCCATATAGATCTTAGAGTATGAATAGGCTCCAGCTCCAGAAGCACCAGAGATACTACCATTCTTATACCCTCTAAGTCCAATCATTTCATTGAGATAACCATAATAGCTACTCATTCCATCACCTCCCATATAGTAAGTTCCGAATGGAGAGCGTTTATTCTTATTATAGGAACCAATGATACCAGATTCTGCACTGAACATCAATACGGGAGTCCTTTTATTAGTATTAGGATCCAGTAGAGGAATATAGACTTGTCCCTTACCCTTAAGTTTATAATACTCTATAAACTTATATCTCTCTCCTGGTGAAAGGTTAGGATCTGAATAATCTACTTTGTCAAATAGAGAATATGGAAGAGTACTACTAGCATTAAGTGTGAATTCTGAACCTGTACGTGTATAGATTGGGCTATCTGTAGAACTTCTTACTAGTGTTGCATTAAGATTAATATCATTTGCTACACCATTCTCAATACCAAAGTTATAGTAATATGAGCTCCAGTTCTTCATCCTATACATGGTATAGTTTAGCCCTAATTGAATTTGGAAGTTATCATCAGGCCATGACAATCTCTTACCATAAGCGACACCCAAGCCTAGCATATCCAGCGTTTTATTTGGATCATAGGCACTTTCATACAAGCCAGCATAATCATATCCATAGCCCCCGTAGCCACCATAACCGCCGTAACCGCCATAGCCACCGTAACCACCACCATAAGGCATACCATAACCGCCATAACCTCCGTAGCCGCCATAACCACCATAACCACCATAACCATAAGGATCTAGCATCTGAAGGTTCTGTGTTTGGGCATTAAAGAAGTTTCTATTAATATCCGTTTGTCGGCTATAATAGGCTGAAAGACTAAGCATATTAGGACGTTTGCGACCAAACCATGGGTCCATAAAACTAATGCTATAACTTTGATAATATCTAGCATTGGTCTGAACTCTTAATGATAATGTCTGTCCGTCCCCTCTTGGTAAGTAACCTCTATATGACTTAGGATTGAATAGATTTCTCATAGAGAAATTAGTAAACTTCAAACCACCTGATAAAATCAATCCGGTTTGACTCCACCCAACCGAAAGCTCTACTTGGTCATTAGATTTTGGCTCTAACTGCCAAGCTATATCTACCGTACCATTATTCTCATTAGGAAGAAGTTCTGGATTGATCTTCTCTGGATCAAAGTGTCCCATCTGACCAATTTGTCTAATAGATCTAATCACAAAATCACGATTGAAGAGCATACCAGGCTTGGTATATAGCTCACGACGAACTACCTCTTCATACACATGATCATTACCTCTAATAGTAACCTTATTAATACGAGCAGGCTTCCCTTCTGTAATTCGGATATCTAACGATACGGAATCATCCTTTACTTCTGTCTCGATAGGAAGAATGTAAGCAAAGAGATAACCGTTATTTGCATATATGTTTGATAACGCATCTTCATCAACCGTTAGCCTATCATTTAGCTTCTTTTGATCATAGACGTCTCCAGGCTTTAGGTTTAGCAATCTGCTTAAATCTTCAGTTGAATATCGTGTATTACCAACGAAGTTAATATCCTTAATAAAGTATTGCTTACCTTCATAAATCTCTATATCTATATTGACCCTTTTGTCATTAAACCAATAGATCGTATCTCTCACAATTTCGGCATCACGGAAGCCATACTCATGATACTTTGCGATGATTTTATTGAGGTCTGCTTTATATTCGTCTTCGACGAACTTCTTCTGACTGAAGATCTCCAATACACTATTCCAACCATTAGCAGCAAGATTAAATCGCTCATTGGTCTTCTTCATTGCTTTACGAAGATCTGAATCAGATAAGTTCTTATTACCAATAAAGTTGATTCGCTCTACTTTTGTCTTGGTATTCTTCCTGATATTAAAATCAACAGTGACGAAATTATTGAGTGAATCTGGAGTTAGAATTGTTTCTACGGAAGCTGTACTGAATCCTTTCTCATCAAAGAATTTCTTAATCTCCAATTCAGCACGATCAATGGTATTAGGGGTTATTTGGACGCCTTGTTGGAGTGCTAATAGCTTTCCTTTTTTTAGATTGTCAGCTTCAGACTTCTTGACGCCATTAATATTTAGTTGCGAAAGACGTGGGCGTTCCTTTATATTAATCGCTATCCACGCTGAGTCACCTTGAATCTTTGTGGCTTCGATACTCACCTCACTAAAGAACCCGTTACGCAAATAACGCTGAAGCGCCATCGTGATGTCCTCACCTGGAATATCAATCCGTTGTCCAACTCTAAGTCCAGAGACATTGATGATGACCTCATCTTCATAACTCTTATTACCACGTACTTCGATTCCCGCCAATACTTTATTTACAGGTCTTGCATAAGAGACCTCGGGTGGGGTGTCCTTCACAGAAGCATCGTTCACCTGTGCCTTAATCGTATTCAATGGAGCAGCAAAGCCCATTACACCCAAAAGCCCAATATAGAAAGAGCGAGTTATCCAGCCTACAAAAGGGTTCTTCATCCTTGATATCATTATAATGATTGAATTAATTCTATTCTAAACAATTTCCCCTACCCTTCTTCATTTTACTTCTTTAGTGCCTCTATTTGATCACCTGTCATACCAAACCGTCTTTGTCTGTTCTGATAATCATATATGGCCTTATGAAACTCCAGCTCATCAAAAGCTGGCCAATACACAGACGTGAAATACAATTCTGTGTATGCCATCTGCCACAATAAGAAGTTACTTATCCTCTGTTCCCCCCCTGTCCTTATGAGTAAGTCTGGATCAGGAACATCTTTATAAAGTGCCCTCCTAAAGCTCTCTTCTGTAATAGGAGTGGCCTCTTTTTGTAACTGATTAGCAGCTCTCAAAATCTCTGTCCTCCCAGAATAGTTGATGGCCAAAATCAATGAAAACGCATCATTCTCCTTTGTTTCCTCAACTGCCAGCTCTAAAGCATCCCTCGACTCTTTTGGCAAAACATTGGTATCTCCAATGACCAACAACCTCACACCCTCCTCCTTTAGTTCTGCTAGTTCATCCTGAATCACTTCGGACAATAGAGACATTAACGATGAGACCTCATCCTTAGGACGTCGCCAATTCTCCTCGGAAAAGGTGTACAAAGTCATCATCTTAACACCTAAGCGGATGGCTTCTTTTAATATATTCCTAACGGATTCAACACCATTAACATGACCATAATATCTATCATGCCCTTGCTCCTTTGCCCATCGTCCATTACCATCCATTATGATAGCAATATGATGCGGGATACGACTCATATCAAGCTGTTGAGAATGCATTTCCTCCATACAATCAAATAATCATTCAGAAATCATTGATAATACCAGCAGATCGATCTAACCAGCCATGCCATATCTCGGTACTTGGTGTACCAGAAGTGATACCACCAAAGATATAAAACTCGATGTCCTTCTCTTTGTCCAAAATCATACCTGATGAATTGATTCTTGCATCGAAGGTACTACCTGGAGCTTGATTCTTAATCAACTCGCTCCAAGTCGTGCCCCTATCCATGCTAGACTTTATGACATTAGATGGATTCCCATCATAGAGTCCACCAATTATAAATACCCCTTGATCAATAGGTGACCTAAGAAATAATCCTCCCTTGCTTGGCACGTCTTGTTTGTCTCCTGTATATGGAGTCTTACCCCATCTAACACCATCTGAGGTAAAGAAACTTGTAGGTGCTGGCTTCCCATCTTTCATAACCCCTCCTAGAATATAAGAATGCTGTATCCCCCCAATCTCATAGGTGTACACAAAAGCATCTCTTACAGGAAATATAGGACTCAAGGCCTCTTTATCACGTTTAATGATACCATTCTTCCCAATTGTGAAAGTAAAATATATATTTTCATCTGCTTTAGAAAATCCCACTGCCGAAATCTCGCTGGTTTCAGACAGAGCTGAGACATCAGAAAGAAGCATTGTGAGACAAACATCGCCCAATTGGACATTATTCCAATCTTTAAGATTATCACTCACATAAAGGGCCCCATCCGCATCTAGTCCCCACGCGTTGTCATACTTATCAACTAATATAGAAGTGGGGTTGAATCCAAGCGGCAATTTAGCACCGTCTTCCTTACTAAAAGTAAGTGGATTAAGTGTTACCTTATAAAGAGATAGTTGACTACTTTTGTTTTCCGATATCCAATACCTCTCCCCTTTGTGCATAATCACTTTGCTATTAATAGCTGCAACAGGTAACTCGGAGGACACCTTTTCCCATGTATATTGAGATGGGTCATAACTATAAGTCAGCAATCGCATATCATACACGATGGTCGGCTCTTTCTCGACCTCAATTGAGACTCTCAGACGACCTCCAGTCAAGTCAATTTTACCAGTGTCTGTTGGGAGGTAAACAATCGTTTTCTTAGTGGTTTCATTTAGGATCTTAACTGTTGCCTTTGTGCTCACAATCATCCTCAAATATACAGAATCAACTTGGCTCTTGTAAGGGAAATAATCCTTATTAAAGATTCTCATCTTATTATTGTCAATATGAAATTCCATTTCTGACAACTTGCTTGACTTTGGAAACTTCACAGTGACTTTAGCAGGTGATGTATGCTCTGTATAGCGAGGCGATACACCATTCTGACTTTTATCATTGCAAGACACAAATAGAAGCATCATGAACATAATGCCTCCAATATATTTAATTACTGGCTTATAGCTTTTCATTCTTTATTTCCTAAATTAATACGCACTTTAGCTATATCAAACTATTATTTTATCCCACAAAGATACATTTTTTCCTGTGGTTACTACACCCTTTCTCATAACTCATCGCTTTTTTAGTAGGTTTTAAGGTTATAAAAGCAAAAATTATATATCGTATTTAATAACACTTCCGTAACCTTGAAAGTGCTTTGGAGCATCCTTCATTGAATACAAACCTAAATATGCTCCTGTAGCCATCTGTACACCTCCATGAGCAAATACTAAAATCTTTTGGAACTCCGATGCACGAATCTCATCAATAAACTTCCCTACCCTTTCTACTTGTGCTCTAAAAGATTCACCCCCAGTAGGGACTTCATCAACGTAGTTCTCATACCACTTTTGTAACTGAGGATCTGTAATATCATCATAATACTTTAGCTCCCATTCTCCAAAATTTTGTTCCAATAGCCTTTCATCTAATTGGGGATCATACCCGACCGCTCTTGCTAGCCGTGTAGCTCTAGAGAGAGGACTGCTAAAGACAGCATCAGGCTCAAAGGACTGAAGCTTAATAGCGACCTCTTGGGACTCCATCTCAAATGTATCCAATAGTCCCACATCCGTCCTGCCATAGCAAACACCCTTAGGCATATCTACTGCAGTATGGCGAACGACCCATAGTTCTTTACTCATAATCTAATCATCTATTGTTATATGACGCACATCAAATATACTCCAAAATAACCAAAAACCTCACATAATAGAAAGGTTGCCCCCATACAATCTCCAGTATATCCAGCGATACGCTTCTTTAATAATGCATAAATCACAAAAAGCATAATAGTACTCATCAGAAGTATCCCTAGCCCCTCTTTGGGCATCAGAATAATGGGTAATAGCCCAAATAAGGCTGATAGCAACCACTTATAAAGAGGCGGGTAACGACGATACTCTACTTGCATTTTACTATCTTCCTCTTTTCGAGCATAAGGTAGTAACATCGGGAGATGTGATGCCATGAATTTTGAGAGCGGATCAGCAATAAAGACCACCGTAACAGCTACCTCCAACGTCATCCCACTGAGTAATGACACCCATAACACAACGTACGAAACAAAGCCTATAGTAGCATACGCGCCTGTATGCGAGTCTTTCATTATCGCTAGGACCCTCTCTCGAGTAGTTCCACCACCCAATCCATCACACAGATCCATCAATCCATCTTCATGAATAGCTCCTGTAATAAGTAGTCTTGCGATAAAAGCAATAACAACTGCAACAGTAAGCGGAAAAACTTGTCCTGATAGCCAGAGCACACCAGCCATGATCCCACCCGTAAGCCAACCAAGAAGACTCCAGTGATCAACAACATGCTTAAAGTGTTCCTTGGGGACCTCTTTTATTCTCCAAAAAGGGATACGTGTCAGAGCGGTAAAGGTAGCCCATATATCATTCGTAAGCTGGCTCATCAGTAGAAAGAGTTAAAAATATTTTTCAATCAAATTCTTACTCTCCGCCATTCCACTCCAAGTATGCATTTCTGTCATCATTAATACCGCAGATTCTACTATAGGATAGGCCGTGACGGCACCAGTACCTTCACCTAATTTCATTCCTAAGTCTAGTATTGGTTGGACATTTAGGTAGTCTAGCATTTTAGAGTGCCCCTTCTCATCACCTTTGTGACCGAATATGGCATACTCTAAGACATTTGGCTCTAACTTAGAAGCCGCCAATATACACGCAGTCATTATAAATCCATCAATTAGAATCACCATCTTTAATTCAGCAGCTTGTAGCATAGCCCCTACCGTCATCACCATTTCGAATCCACCAAAGTATGATAAAATATCCTTTGGAGAGTGATCCCCCTTATAGTTATCTTCTGCACGCTGGAGCACATCTAACTTATGTAATAATTCCTCTGAATTAAGACCACTACCAGCTCCAATACATTCAGACAACGGCACGCCTGTAAACTCATGCATCCAAAGTGCGGATGAGCTCGTATTAGAGATACCCATCTCACCAAAGGAAATCACATTACATCCATCTTCGTGTGCCTTGCGTACTCGTTCTGCCCCCCTGTCAATGCACAGTTCCATCTCTTCATGACTCATAGCGGCAGTATGTAGGTAGTTGGAAGTCCCTTTACGCACCTTATAGTCGATAATACCTGAGTCCTTAGGAAAATCATAGTCCACTCCAGAGTCTACCACTTCTAGCTTTATGCCGTGTTGCTTACAGAGGTATGCAATGGCTGTACCAAACTTCATAAAGTTAAGGGTTTGCTGCCAAGTCACTTCGCGAGGTGATTTACTTATGTGCTCGACTTCGACGCCGTGATCTCCTGAAAATAAAATGTGGTGCGGATTACTTAGATGAGGTTTCAGAGTTTTTTGAATCAGACCTACCTTTAGAGCTATTTCCTCTAAACGACCTAGAGAACCTTTAGGCTTAGCAATATCATCGAGCCTCTGAAGTAAGGTTTTTCTAAATGTATCATCCAGACGCTCTATTTTAAAATCTTTCATATCAGTATGTATTTAATCATTTAATTTTCACACCTATACCACTAACCATCATGAAGACTTCGTCGGCTTTGGATGCCACGTACTGATTCATCCACCCTTGGAGGTCAATGAATTTTCGCATCAAAGCATTGCTAGCGATGCCTCCAAGTCCGACTTCATTGGTTACAAATATAAACGTAGAGGGTTGCTCTGTAAATCTATCCAGCTCATTTTTCAAATACTCAAAGGTTTTGTCAATATCTTCCTCGAAGTGAAAAAGGGCATTGGTACACCAGAGCGTGATACAATCCACCAATATCACTCTCTCAGGATAATGACACTGACTTAAATTAAGAGGTTCCTCTATATTGGTCCATTCTGGTCCTCTACGAGCTTGATGTTTGGCTACTCGATCTCGAAATTCTTCATCTTGAACTATTGCAGTAGCGAGATAAACTGGATGAGTACTCTTTTGAAGGGCCATACCCTCCGCAAAAGCACTCTTTCCCGAACGTGTTCCCCCAGTAATTAAGATAATCTTACTATCATCCATATTTATTTTTTTTAGAAAACAAAGGTACTTAAAACCCCTCCTCTTTCAAAATGTCACTATACAATTTTGCTCCAATTATTTTCACAATCATCAATTTTTAAATAATATGACTAGGAGAATCTTAAATGGAGTGTCATTCGCTCAGATTTGTAAGCAATTCTCCTAAGAAGTAAAAGATTTCGGTACACAACGTAACGAGAAATGACTATTCAGAAGAACACAAGGATCTTAGCGGGAAGTATTTTAGTTATATGAAACATAATCGCTTCCTATAGGAAAAATATTTTTTTCATATGACAAGACGATCGGTATCATATAAGACAAATCATCCGAGCTCTACATCCGCCCATTTTGAAATATTCCTTTCATTTTGTCAGCTCTTGTATGCAGAACAACAATCGAAAAAACTTGATAATTTTTTTGCTGCGTTATATTTTTATGCGATATTACAACATGATTAATTGAATAGTAACTAGAAAGATGCGTTTTTTATTTACATTTGTAAGGACAGAAACTAATAATAGAAATAAATTAAAATGGAGGATAGTAAAATGATTGATGTGATTGGGACAAATGCTGGTATAATCTGGCAAACACTTAGTGAGAGTGAAGAAGGTATGACTGTGAAGGAGATTCAGAAAGAATCTGGGATCAGGACACAAAATGAGATCTACATGGCCCTAGGATGGTTAGCTAGAGAGGGTAAAGTAGAATTTTCTGGTGAGGGCAAAGATCTTAAGGTTATCCTCGTTATCCTCTAAGGATCATAGAGAAGAAGAGGGGGATAATTATTTGTTGTAGAAAGCAAAAAAAAGAGAGTATTTCCTATCTGGAAATGCTCTCTTTAAATACTCTGTCCCTACAATGAATTAAGTCTGCGATTATTTGGATCGTGAATTATTTGTATTTCGCCTACTATCTACTCATCGTAAGTACACTTATTACAGTGTTGCTACAATAGTCAATTTTTTACTTCTTTTTTGTGAGATCAAGGCTAGAGCCAGCTTTAAACTTAACTACTTTGCGAGCCTTAATCTGAATCTTCTTACCAGTTTGAGGATTGATACCGGTACGAGCAGCACGTTCAGCTACTGAGAATGTACCAAATCCTAAGATAGAAACGCGACCACCTTTTTTCATTTCGTTTGTGATCACTTCTGTAGCTGCATCTACAGCATTTTTTGCTTGAACCTTAGTAAGGTCAGCTTTTTCAGCAATTGCTGCAATTAATTCAGTCTTATTCATAAATAACTTATTTTATAAAATGAAAATAATTAATATTACTCTCTCATGTTTCATTCATTACATTGGAGTTAATAGACCAAATCGGCATCATACTTCCAATATTCTATCCCAAAGATAAAATAAATTATTGTAATACAAAGCAAATCAGAGAGTTTTTTAGTACTTTTTCGTAAAAAATGCTCCAAAACAGCAACTTTTCGATCGGGATAGTCTTTTTTTCATCGAAAAACCCTCTAATTCACCTATTCCTTGGGTGATACATTAGTATCTCTTCTCTCAACTTATTTCTATCAATGTGAGTGTAGATTTCGGTGGTCGATATGTCCGCATGTCCAAGCATATCACGAATGGCCTGAAGATGAGCACCTCCTTCTAAAAGATGTGTAGCAAATGAATGTCTGAAGGTATGTGGCGAAATTTCTTTTTTTATCCCTGCTTTTTTTGACAATTCTTTCACGATCATAAAAACTCGCTGACGGGTAATGGCTGTTTTATTTCGTGACAAAAATAGATGATGCTGGTAACCTGGTTTTGCTTCTATCTCCTGTCTAATAGGTAGATATTCATATATACGTTCGATGGAGCTATCGGACATTGGTACCAGCCTTTCCTTATTTCCCTTCCCTATGACGCGAACAAATTTCTCTTGTAGAAAAATTGACTGGAAGGTAAGGTTACATAGCTCTGACACTCGTAGTCCACAACTATATAATAGCTCTATCATAGCATTATCTCGTATTCCATTATCTGTAGTTGTATCGATGGAGTTAATAATAGCATCAATTTCCTCTACGGTTAGGACCTCCGGAAGTTTTTCTCTAACCCTTGTGATTTCGATTAATTCAGTAGGGTTGCTTGTGATGATTTCTTCAAGGAGTAGAAAATGGAAAAAACTTTTTATCCCACTTACCACTCTTTGCATACTGCGCTGGCCCATTCCTAGATCTGCTAGGTATGCAAGGAAGCCCTCTAATTGTTCATACTCTATCTCCCTGTAAGGAGTACCTATTTCTTCGGAATACTCTACCAGGTGTTTGATGTCATTAAGGTAGCTAGAAATGCTATTTGGAGCTAGATTACGCTCGAGTGTTAGATACTCCTTATAATCCTCAAGTATTTCATCTTCATTTTCAATCATAAGACATGATTTTGAATATAAACAAAATAAATCTAGCGTATTTCATCTCTTTGAGAGTCCAACCTTAAAAGGATGAATAATAATATACTAAAGCTCAGCATCGATGAGCCTCCATAACTAAAGAAGGGTAATGGAATACCAATGACCGGAAGGAGTCCGATAACCATTCCGATATTGATCATAAGGTGAAAAAATATGATGCAGACTACTGAATATCCGTATATTCTGGTAAAGCTACTTTCCTGGCGTTCAGCAATATGAATAAGTCTTAATAGCAATAGCAGGTATATAAGGAGGAGACCAACGCTTCCAATAAAGCCTTGTTCTTCTCCAACTGTACAAAATATAAAGTCTGTATCTTGCTCCGGAACATAGGCTAATTTTGTTTGAGTCCCATTCAAAAAGCCTTTTCCCGTCAGCTGTCCTGAGCCAATAGCTATCAGACTCTGATGGATATTATATCCAGCTCCAGAGGGATCATCTTTCATTCCAAGAGAGACCAAGATACGCGTTTGCTGATGAGGCTGTAGTATTTCGTCAAAAAAGTACTCTACAGATGTTGAGAAAGCTAGACTCATAAGCATCACAGCTGTGATGCTTATCAATTTCTTATCTCGTTTGGTAAATGAATTGAACGCAAGGAAAATCATTAGAAAAACCACTGAGATAAGTGCAGGAATAGCAAAGTTTATAGGTGTAAAGATGGATATGATTCCAAAAATAGTAAATAACACTAAGGGAACAAGCATGAATGGTACTGTCCACCTGTACTTGTGGGCATATAGCTCTACTGCAATGACTGTAGCTAGGTAGGTTATTGATAATATCATCATATGACCAGCATCTGTAACTCCCCAGAGAATATCAGTAAAGCGAAGTGTGAAGATAAAGATTATAGCTAGAAAAATGCCATAAAGAAGTACCGCACTGGTAAGCCCCTCTCTATATAATACAATAAAAAAGGATAGAAATACGAGTGCGGATCCTGTCTCGGACTGTAAAATAATTATTAATAATGGTAGCAGAAAGATGAGTAGTGAGACCATCAGGTCCATCGGTTTCTTAATATCATACCCATATTTCCCACCCCACCAAGCAAGCATCATGGCAGTCGTTACTTTTGAAAACTCCGCTGGCTGAATGTGTACACTGTTAGTAATGACCAGCCAAGAGTGGGATCCTTTGATATTGGGGGCTATAAATAAGGTCACAATCAGTAACAGAATCATCAAGACGTAGAGTAATGGTGTTATTCGCTTAAGAAATGATGATTCAATGAGCAATATAAAAATAGCAGTTGCAAAAGAGACCCCTAGCCATACAAGTTGATTAACAGCTCTTCCAGTAAGATTGGATGTGGTAGATGGGTTTAGATCATAACCTGCAGCATAAACGGACAACCAGCCCAGAAAAATCAAAAGCAGGTATATAGAGACTGTTATTAAGTCTATATTTTGGAAAAAACCTTTTTTCTTATGCTCTCCTATATTTCTGACCATTATACTTTTATTATCTTAGATAATTATAGTTTGGCATTCAAAATCCTAGTCTCGTACCCTTGAGAGGATTCAGAAAGCTGGTTACCATTAAGGTAATAGTCTATCATAAGTCTGCCTATAGGCACTCCGAAGGTGGCACCAAAACCACCGTTCTCTACAATCACCATCACCGCAATTTTGGGATCCTCTTGTGGGGCATATCCCATAAATAATGAGTGGTCTCGACCATGAACATTTTCCGCAGTTCCTGTTTTACCACAGACGGCTATATTTGGCATGTTTGCCCCTCTACAAGTTCCGCTAGTTACGGCTCCTCTCATACCTTTATCAATCAGATCAAAGTAGTGTGGATCAATCCCTGTCTGATGTAGCTCTATCCCTAAGCTGTCTTTGTCAACATTTGAGATTTCCTTAACTAGATGCGGTGTGTAGTAGTAACCTCTATTGGCAATGATTGCACCAAGGTTAGCTATCTGTAGGGGCGTAGCTAGTATTTCACCCTGTCCAATAGATATCGATATGATGGTTGATGAATTCCATCTTCCATTATATATTTTATCGTAAACCTTGGAGTTGGGAATATATCCTCTTTTCTCACCAGGCATATCAATCTTCAGTGGATAGCCAAATCCTAAAGAGACAATGTAGTCTTTCCATGCATCAAACGCTTCTTGTGTCGTCGCATATCGGGACCGATCGTCAATCATAGCTCTCAGGCCGTAGCAGAAATATGAGTTACAACTGGTAGTAATTGCCATGTTAAGACCTACAGGACTAGGGTGGCCATGACAACGTGGTCTTCCACCTAAGACAGGATAGCCATGATAGCAGGGAAAGGTGACACTTTCATTGATGGCACCAGCTTGAAGCAAAACAGCTGCTTGTGCGGTCTTAAAAGTCGAGCCTGGTGGGTATGTCCCCATGATAGCTCTATTGTAAAGTGGCATTTGAGGATCAAGCTCTAAGTCTTTGAAGTTTTTCCCCCTATCCTTTCCTACCAGTAGTGATGGGTCGTAGCTTGGAGCTGATACCAGAGCTCTTATTTCTCCAGTTTTTGGCTCTATCATCACGATAGCCCCTCTCTTTCCTGCCATTAATCGTTCACCATAGCTTTGTAGCTCCATGTCAATAGCCAACTTAAGATCATGACCTGAAGTTAGTTCTAAATCTTTCTGACCTTCGTCGTATTGACCAATTATACGTCCGTGCGCATCACGAAGCATCACGGATGTTCCTTTTTTGCCTCTCAAGAATCTTTCATAGCTGAGCTCTATTCCGCTCTTCCCCGTATATTCTCCAGGTGTATAATAGGGATCAGCTTCGATATCCGCTCTATTGACCTCGCCCATGTAACCAAGGATTAACCCTGCAGAATGGTAGTTGTAATCTCTTACTGTCCTATGAACCACATAAAATCCTGGATATTTATATAATTTTTCTTCCAAAAGACCAGCTTCCTCTGGTGTAATTTGGGAGAAAAGGACTTGTGGAGTATATGGAGAATATCCTCTATTCTTTTTTTTGTCTTTGATGTCGTCAAATCTTTGCTTGAGATCTTCTTCTTGAATATTAAGGATCCCACATAATTCAAGTGTATCAAACTCAGCAATCTCTCTAGTGATAACATGAATATCAGCCATAGAATTATTAAACACTACCAAACGTCCTTCGTTATCATAGATGATTCCTCTGGATGGATAGAGTGTTTTCTGGAGTAGTGCTATATCCTCTGCTGCAAGTCTATATTCAGGCGAAAGAATCTGTATATAGAACAGCCTGATAATATAAATAGCTAAAACCAGTATGAAGGATATAGCAATATAATATTTTCGAAGAGAGTACCTATTCTTTCTATTCAACATAGCTTATCGCTTCTTATTAGTAAAGAAGACATCAAAGATGAGAAAGAGAATATATGAAACAATTGAAGAGCCAATGATATTGGGTAGGACGTGAGCATATATATTTACCGAAAAAGCCTCCAAAAGCATCAGGGACGAGATCTGAACAATGGTTAGGACGAGTAAGTACAACATATATTTTCCGACGGATAATGTCCCGAATGATGGCACTATTATACTACTTTCCTCCTCAAGCATCTCTTCATCGATAGTAGAATGTAATAGAGGTGTCCGTATCACTCCTATAAGGGCACCCACGGCGAGATTCAGCCCTATCGTATTCATGAGTATATCCAATCCAAAACCTAAGACCCCGCCTAACATAACAGACACCCATCTTGGTGTTTGTATAGGGAGCTTAAACAAAGGATACAGATATAGTATCGGAGTAAAGTATCCAAAAAGACGGACATGATTCATTACCGTTGCTTGGACTAGCAATAGTATCAAAGCTTGTATCGTGAAGTATATGTATGCCCGCCTCATACTTTTCTAATTTCTTTTTTCTAGTCCTCTTTCCTCAACCTCTCTTCGTGTTTCTCTTTCGAAGTTTTGAAGGATATATACATACTTTAGGTCAGCAAATGAAGCTCCTAACTTTACTTTTAAAGCCCTAAAATGATCATTCTTAGAAGTAGCTTCATCCACCACTTGTCCTACATATAAGTTTTCTGGAAAGATTGACGAATAACCACTCGTAATAACGGAGTCTCCAACTTGGAAATCCGAATGCTTAGGAAGATTAGTCAGCACTGAATACTCTATGTCGCCCCCGTCCCAAGATAACGTACCAATATGGGGACTACCACTAACCTTACAGTTGAGATTAAACTGATTATTAATCAAAGGAATTACCTTAGCATAATCTTTTCCTACGGCTTGGACTACCCCGATAACCCCCTCATTAGATACAACGCCCATATCTATGTCAATGCCTTGATCCGTACCGATATCAAGAGTGAGATAGTTGCTATTCCTAAATAATATGTTTCCAACAACCTTTGCTACCTTATATTGGTATGGGAAAGGACGAAGGATGGAGTCATTCGATAGTCTGGACCATGATAGAGAGTCAACCATTAAGCGGCTCTGCTGGTGTCTCAATGTCTGTAATTCGATCTCAAGCTGGGCATTACGCTTCATAAGCTCAATATTTGCATCCTTTAGACCTATATACTCGTTTGCAATATGAGAGATTTCTTGAAATGACCCAGCAACGATACTAGCACTGCTTAAGAAAACACTTTTCCTATAAACACTGCTCCTCAATAAAAACACAGCAGCAATCACCTCAAGCAAAATAAATAGCATGAGGTGAGCCCTCGACCTTAGAAATTCAATGAGTCTCCCCATCTACACTCATGCTAAGGGTTATTTGAATAGCAACGAATACTTATCGCTATTTTGTAAAGCTATGTTAGTCCCCTTTGCAACAGCATAGAGAGGATCTTCAGCAACGATAAACTCGATTTGAAACTTTTCAGTTAGTCTTTCAGCAAGGCCCTTTAATTGAGCTCCACCACCTGTCAAATTGATACCATTCTCATAGATATCCGAATAAAGCTCTGGGGCTGTATTATCTAAGGCATTGCCAATAGCAGTCTCGATTTTCAATAAAGATTTATCAAGACAAGTGGCTATTTCATTATAATTCACCTCTATGGTTTTCGGAAGAATGCTAGCAAGATCCTGTCCTATCACTTGATAAGGCTCAGGCTCTACATCTAATTTAGGAAGAGCTGATCCTACTTGCTTCTTAATCTCTTCGGCAGTCCTCTCACCTATACGAATGAAATGCTTTGTCTTCATATGCTCTACAATCTCATTCGTGAATTCATCACCAGCCACCTTTATGGATTTGTTGGATACAATTCCACCGAGTGAAATAACCGCAATTTCAGTAGTTCCACCACCTATATCCACAATCATCCTCCCAGTGGGCTCTAATACATCAATACCAATCCCAATAGCAGCAGCCATAGGTTCGTGGATTAGATGCACTTCATTAGCACCAGCTTTTTCTGCTGAATCACGTACCGCACGTATTTCTACATCAGTACTACCTGAGGGGACACACACAACTACCTTAAGAGAAGCCGGAAAGATCTTCTTCTTCGGATTGGCCATTCGTATTAGCCCACGGATCATATGCTCTGATGCAGTAAGATCTGCTACTACGCCATCCCTAAGAGGTCTGACAGTATATAGATCGTTATTTTCCTTTTCAAAACGTCTGTACGCCTCTGCCCCTACACACTCAACTTTCTCAGTTTTGCGATTAATGGTTACGTAACTTGGCTCATCTACGATGATCTTACCATCCTTGATGATGACTGTATTAGCAGTACCAAGGTCTATTGCTAGTTTTTGGGTGAAAGAGAATAATCCCATATTATATTTTTACTAAAAAGTGAATTCAATTTTAATGTCTGAAATGGCGAATCCCTGTGATATACATTGGGATTCCCTTTTCTTTTGCCAGCTGTATGCTCTCTTCGTCACGAATAGAGCCACCTGGCTGAATGATGCTCTGGATCCCCGCTTCTGCTGCTAGTTCAACACAGTCAGAGAATGGGAAAAAAGCATCAGATGCTAGAGCAGCACCTTCAGTGCTAAAGCCCATTTCTTTTGCCTTTACTATAGCTTGCTTTAACGCATCAACTCTAGATGTTTGTCCGTAGCCAGCACCTAGCACTTGGCGATCCTTGACAAGCACAATGGCATTACTCTTACAGTACTTAACCACCTTCATTCCAAATAGTAAGTCATCAATCTGTTGGTCAGTTGCAAGCGTATTGTTTGTGGCTTTGAGATCGTCTAGCTTTTCTATCCTATCATCTCTCGTTTGGGCTAGAAGTCCACCAAGGATTGTTCTGAAAGTAAATTTACTGGCATCAAATCCAATTTTATCTCTCAGTAGGATTCTATTTTTCTTTTCTTTTAGCTTAACCAAGGCCTCATCGCTGAAGTTAGGTGCGATTAATACTTCAAAGAAAATTTCGCTAATCTTATTAGCTATCTCATAGTCCACATCACGATTAAGGACGATAATGCCACCAAACGCTGAGATCGGATCAGATGCTAGGGCACGATCATAAGCTTCCAGTATTCCATCTCCAGAAGCAACACCACATGGGGTGTTATGCTTAAGGATGGCAGCTGTTGGCTGATCAAACTCCTCTATCAAATGCACTGCAGCATCAACATCCAGCATATTATTATAGCTAAGCTCTTTGCCATGGAGCTTGTCAAATCTTTCTTGGAGAGCAGTCCCATAGAAGACAGCTTTTTGGTGAGGATTCTCGCCATACCTAAGCTGCTTAGAGGATGAATACACAATGTCAATACCATTTTGAGGTAATTGATCATCCATCACCTCATTTGATATAAAGTATTTATTTACAGCATTGTCATAGTCAGAAGTAAGCTTAAAAGCGACCCCTGCAAAATTCTTACGTTGGCTAAGTGTAGTTTTAGCATCGTTATTATCTAGTATATCAATCAAGTTTGGATATAGAGCTCTTGATGGAATAATAACGACATCTTGGTAGTTCTTTGCTGCAGCACGTATGAGGCTGACACCACCAATGTCTATCTTCTCGATAATTTCTTCATGACTTCCACCTGCCGCGACGGTTTCGCTAAATGGATAGAGATCCACAATGACTAAGTCTATTGTGGATATTCCATACATTTCACACTGCTTTTGATCTTCTTGATTATCACGACGTGATAGAATGCCACCAAAAATCTGAGGGTGTAATGTCTTTACTCGTCCACCTAGAATTGACGGGTATGTTGTAATATCCTCTGCTGAAATACACTTTATTCCTAATTTTTGGATATAGTCTTGTGTACCCCCTGTAGATATGATCTCCACGCCATGAGCTTCAAGTTTTTTGACGACTTCACCTAAGCCCTCTTTATTAAATACCGATATTAAGGCTCTCTTGATTTTTGTTTCGGACATTTTTTATCTTAATCTTTACTAGTATGTTTTGTTTACACTCTGGAGTGTACGCAAATATAATTAAAAGTACAAACAAATTGTAGTATCACTCACAACTCTCATCCCACTGATGTGACTCATTTTAGAAAAAGAAGTCGGACTGGGACAATTTGGTGGCTAATCCTCCTTCGGATGTCTCCTTGTATAAGCTTGGAAGGTCATGACCCGTTTGCTTCATAACTTCAATAACCTGATCGAATGAGACTCTATGAAAGCCGTCGGAAAATGTAGAGTACGAGTTAGAGTCCAATGCACGGCCAGCAGCGAACGCGTTTCTTTCAATACATGGGATCTGAACAAGCCCGCATATTGGATCGCATGTTAAGCCTAAGTGGTGCTCAAGACCCATCTCGGCAGCATACTCTATCTGCATAAGACTACCACCAAAGAGTTGATTGGACGCAGCTGCTGCCATTGAGCAAGCCACCCCCACTTCACCCTGACAGCCTACTTCAGCTCCAGAGATCGATGCATTAGTACGAGCTAAGTTACCTATTAAGCCAGCTGTTGCCAAAGCTCTATATATCATTTTGTCTGGAAAGTCTCTGACTGTTTTAAGGTGGTAGAGTACGGCAGGCATCACCCCTGATGACCCACATGTTGGTGCTGTCACCACGAGTCCACCTGAGGCATTTTCTTCGGATACAGCTAGAGCATAAGCATAAACATGTCCTCTGGACTTCAAGTTACCACTATAGCCCTTAGCTCTGATTAAGTACTCTCCCGCTTTTCTTCGTAGCTTTAGTCCTCCGGGTAATATACCATCTGCTTCTAGACCCCTATGAATTGATTGTTTCATCACTTCCCAAACCTCTTCGAGGTAATCCCAAAGAGATGAGTCTTCAAAATGCTCAATGTATTCCCAGAAATTAATCCGCCTTTCTGTACAAAACTCCATTATTTTTGTTAGAGAGCTATGCGGATAGATATCCTCATTTCTACTTTCATCAAAATCCTCATTAGCCAAGGAGCCGCCACCAATGCTATATACTGTCCAGGAATCCACCGTATTACCCTCACTATTGAGAGCTTCAAACATCATCCCATTAGTGTGAAACTTGTGGACCTCTGTAGGTTTCCATATTATTTCGGTTGGAGCCATTGGTGTCAGGACGTCTAAGATAGCGACGTCTGTCATGTGTCCCTTACCTGTGGCTGCGAGTGCACCATATAGATTCACTCTAAATGAACTAGGAGCCTCTTTGGAAAATCTATTTGCAAACATTTCCGCGGCTCTTCTTGGGGCCATAGTATGACTACTCGATGGCCCATGTCCTATTTTATATATTGTTTTTATTGTCTCCATCTATGATTGAAGGCTTTCTATCAGTTCAATTAATTTCCCAAGCAAAGATACAAATTATTTTACCGATAACATCGTTATAAAATGTTGTAGAAAATGAAAGAATTCCATCCGTTTTTTAATGATTTCATTAGCACTTCTTGAATGATACTTTTGAGGGGCTGAAGTTAAATAAAGCGGTGCGTGAAGTTTTTTAGTAACATAGGATCACTAAAGCTACCAAACTATTCGTAACATAACCTCTCAACAAAGCTTAAAACAGATAGACCATGACAGAGGTTAAAAACCATAACAAGCTAATATCAAGGGATAAACGCAACGATACTAAAACGTAACTGAAAGTACGCTTAGGGAGTATTTGGACAGTAAAAATTCGTCCTATATAAAGCCTTTCTTCTTCTCATATGATAAAAATATTTTTCCTATAGGAAGAAGATCTGTTTCATATAACTAAAATTTCACCCACCCTTATCTCAAAAAGGGAATCGGCTCAATTACGCTTTGATACCATTATCTAGGTGCTTTAGATCAGTCATTACATCATAAACCTATTTAGTGTCGTAAAAATTCAAGTGTTTTTATCTATATCAAGTTGAAAAGACCAAGAAAGGGAGAGACCATAAGGTACCTTCATTTCAAATGTTTTAAAATCTTTTTTTCGCCCACATCGGCTATTAAATATATGCACTTAGTGGATTCTCTCTACAGGTATTTTAAAAACCCTCCGGAGAACGAACAATACTAGCTCTTCAATTTTTCACCACATTACTCTGTGAACCCACTCCTAGTGAGTGAGAAATCTCATATTTTGGCTATCTTTGCGGATATCTATTCAAAATCATTCACTTTTTATTGTAATGAGATTATGGCAAGAACAGGTCAAAGTTTTTGGCAATTTTTAGTTTCGTTCTTTGATATACGACACGAAAAAGAAGATGAAGAAGAAACAATAAAGGCTCTTAAAGCCGATGTCGAGTTTAGAGGCACTAAGATGTTGATTCTAATATGTGCCATCCTGATAGCTTCTATTGGACTAAACATGAACTCAACCGCCGTCGTAATCGGTGCCATGTTAATCTCCCCACTGATGGGTCCAATCATTGGTATTGGTCTGGGGTTAGGCATCACGGACTTCAATCTTATTGGTCGAAGTGTTAAGAACTTAGGAATGGCGGTCGGAATTAGTGTAATCACCTCCACTATCTACTTCATTATCAGCCCTATTAGTGTCGCACAGAGTGAGATTTTGGCTCGTACACAACCCACTACATACGACGTATTAATTGCCCTCTTTGGTGGACTAGCAGGGATTATAGCAGGCACCAGCAGGTCTAAGGGTCAGGTCATCCCCGGTGTAGCTATTGCAACTGCCCTCATGCCTCCACTATGTAGTGCTGGATATGGGTTGGCAACGCTACAGTTTAATTATTTCTTCGGTGCGACATACTTATTTATTATCAACACCGTATTTATAGGTCTCTCTACATTCATTGTCGTTAGAGCTCTAAAGTATCGTAGAGTAACCTATGTTAATAAGAAAAGAGGAAAGCGACTAAACAACTTAGTCTTCATAATAGTCCTTTCAACCATTATCCCCAGTGTGATACTGGCATATCGTTTTGTACAAAAAACATATCAAGAGGTCCAACAAGATAAATTCATCAAAGAAGTAATGGTCTTTGATAACTCCTTCGTCCTCTCGTACGATAGTGAGAAGACTGACTCTATAACATACTTCAATGTTTCGGTCATTGGCGAAGAAATACCGTCCAATGTGATTGAACGCCTACAAGCCGTCCTACCAGCTTATGGACTAAAGAATACTGTACTGGTAGTAAAGCAAGGCTCGGAAAGACAAAATATGGAGGAAATCAGGCATGCAATCTTGAAGGATGTGCAGAGTGCCACCGATAAGAGCTACACCCAATACTTACAGTTGCGAAATGACTCCTTAAATCTCGCATTAAAAGGTCAACAAACGTTTTACTTCCAAGCCGAAGCTGTTACGATTGAGATCCGTCAGCTCTTCAATGAAATAGAAAAGACCCAAATTGGTCAGATGTACTCATTTAGAGCTGATACAACATTAGTTGATACAATTCCTTACATAAGACTAACCACGAATAAAAAACTTAGTAAGGAGAGAGAGAGCCTAATCCGGAGTTGGTTATCGCTAAGATTTAAAGATCCTGAGATTATGATTGTAAAGGAATCAAAGAAATAATCTGAGGCAAACTATTTGTGAGTTACAATTAAAGTAGCTATATTTGTGATGGAGATCGTAATGGTTCTCCATCACGTTTTTTATAAAACATCTGGAGGAGTATATATTGTTAGGGGTGCCTCTTAAAAAAAAAGAGTGCTGAGATTAGACCCGTGGAACCTGATGCAGGTAATGCTGTCGTAGGAACTTTTTCACACTGCTAACCACAGTTATATTATTATAAATGTGGTTGTGGTAAATACCATCTTAGTAGTCGCACTCCCTAATATTATGATTTTTCTTCCCCAAAAAAAATGATTAATTGTGACTACGAAATATATACCAACACTTACAATTGCTGGTTCTGACAGCTCAGGAGGGGCTGGGATACAAGCTGATATCAAGACGATGTCGGCTCTCGGATGTTATGCCATGTCTGTAATCACAGCCGTTACGGCACAAAATACATGTGGTGTATCTGGAGTCGAAGCTATCTCAAACCAGTTAGTGCAGTCTCAGCTAGAGGCTGTATTGGAGGACATCCCACCAAAAGCTATCAAGACAGGTATGCTCTATGACAGATCTACAATTGAAGTGATCGTAAAGACTTTATCCCAACTTGATGATATACCGCCAATAATTGTAGACCCCGTAATGGTGGCCACAAGTGGCGACAGCCTCTTCAGAGACGAAGCTATTGAGAGCCTTATTAATAGCTTATTGCCAATGGCTGCACTTGTAACGCCCAATATACCCGAAGCCGAAGCACTGGCAGGTCTTGTCATTGATTCACACAAGAGCATTAAGGAGGCCGCAAAAAAGATTTTATCATATGGAGTAGAGGCTGTTCTCATCAAGGGCGGGCACTTGATGGGTGATGACTGTCCGGACTTCTTATTTCTTAATAATGGTCATGAAGAAGTCTTCCACGGAACTAAGGTTAGGACCTCTAATACTCATGGGACAGGCTGCACTCTATCGTCAGCTATCACAGCTTATATTGCACGAGGACTATCCCTACCCGAAGCTGTCGGGCAGGCTAAGGTGTACATCTCAGAAGCTATCAATAGTGGAAAGGACATTACCCTCTTCAAGGGACACGGACCGGTAGACCACTTCTATAACCCACAAAAAAGCATCAAATTATGAATAGGTTACAATTCATAACGCATCAAAATAATAAGTTTGACTACCTCACTGGAGCAAAACTTGCGTTAGATGGTGGTTGCAAATGGATTCAGTTAAGAATGAAGGGTGCTGAAGAGCCACACATCATAGAGGTTGGCACAGCCCTTCGACGCCTATGCTCAGAGTACCAAGCGACGCTTATCATCGACGATAGAGTTGATTTAGTAGAAAAGCTTGATGCAGATGGAGTACACTTAGGGCAGAAAGATATGCCCATAGACGAAGCCAGATCACTTTTAGGACCGAATAAGATTATTGGAGGGACTGCCAATACCATAGATGAGATACAAGCTCACTCAGATAGAGGAGCTAATTATGTAGGGTGCGGTCCATTTCGATATACTACTACAAAGAAGAACTTATCATCTATCCTTGGCCTTAAAGGATATATACAGCTTGTATCTCAGATGCAAGAGCGAGACATAACAATTCCGTTAATAGCCATTGGTGGTATTACACTTCGGGACATACCAGCTATATTATCCACTGGTGTTTTTGGCATCGCCATTAGTGGGGCTATTCTTGATTCAAAAGACCCGACTGAAATGACTAAAGAATTCATAAATCAAATTAATTCAAAATAAACCATGAATAAAGACTTTAAGATTACTTATCCTAACTCGGAGAAAATCTACCTCTCAGGTAAGATTCACCCCGAGATAAGAGTAGGGATGCGACAAATCTCACAGCTACCCACGATATTAAAGGATGGTACTAGGAGGGAGAATCCCCCTGTAATCGTTTATGACACGAGTGGCCCATATAGTGACCCTAACATCGAAATAGATCTCCAAAAAGGGCTTCCAAAACTTAGGAAACCATGGATAGAGGGAAGAGAGCATACGCAATTGTATTATGCGAAGAAGGGCATCATCACTCAAGAAATGGAATATGTAGCCATTCGCGAGAATATGAACTGCCAAGAGCTAGGGATAGAGAGCTACATTACCCCTCAGTACGTATGTGAAGAAGTCGCTGCAGGCCGTGCTGTTATCCCTGCTAATAAGAAGCACCCAGAGACAGAACCAATGATCATTGGCACCAACTTTCTCGTAAAGATTAATACGAATATTGGTAACTCGGCAATGGGTTCGAGTATTGAAGAGGAAGTAGAAAAAGCCGTATGGAGCTGTAAGTGGGGTGGAGATACAGTAATGGATCTCTCCACAGGTAAGAACATTTATGAGACCCGTGAGTGGATCCTTCGTAATAGTCCTGTACCAGTAGGCACTGTGCCTATGTATCAAGCATTCGAAAAGGTCAATGGTAAGGCTGAAGACTTATCATGGGAGGTTTTCAGAGATACGCTTATTGAGCAGTGTGAGCAAGGTGTGGACTACTTCACTATCCACTGTGGTATTAGACTTAAGAATATACACTTAGCGGACGATCGTCTCACTGGAATTGTAAGCCGTGGCGGTAGTATCATCTCTAAATGGTGCCGAGTTCATAATGAGGAGAGCTTCCTATATAGCCATTTTGATGACATTTGTGATATTTGTCGCAAATATGATGTCGCCCTATCACTAGGAGATGGACTACGTCCTGGATCTATCCATGATGCTAACGATGCGGCCCAATTTGCTGAACTTGACACGATGGGTGAATTGGTAGAGAGAGCTTGGGCTAAGGATGTTCAAGTCTTTATTGAAGGTCCTGGGCATGTACCTATGCATAAGATCAAAGAGAATATGGATAGACAAATTGAGAAATGCCATGGAGCTCCATTCTACACTCTCGGACCACTTGTAACTGATATAGCCCCAGCCTATGACCATATCACTAGTGCCATAGGAGCTGCAATGATAGGGTGGTATGGTACAGCGATGCTTTGCTATGTAACCCCGAAAGAGCACTTAGGACTTCCTGACAAGGAGGATGTTCGGACTGGTGTCATTACATATAAAATTGCAGCACACGCAGCAGACCTAGGTAAGCAACATCCAGCCGCAACCATTAGAGATAATGCCCTAAGTAAGGCTAGATATGAATTCAGATGGAAAGATCAGTTCAATCTCTCGTTAGACCCTGATAAAGCACTAGAGTATTATAAACTTTCTAACCCTACGGATAGTAAGTTCTGTACCATGTGTGGTCCTAACTTTTGTGCGATGAGGATCAGTCAGACGCTCGGAGATTGCACTGAAATAGATAAATAAAACTTTTTTTCACAACAATATAAAATTATTTTTAACATGATAGAAAAAAAAATATCCCAAGGGATTATCCGCACCTACTTTGATAAGTTAGAAGACTGCTTGGAATTAGATGTAGCCATCGTAGGTGGAGGACCATCAGGTATCGTAGCTTCATATTACCTAGCTAAAGCTGGGCTTAAGGTTGCTCTTTTTGATAGAAAGTTAGCTCCCGGCGGTGGAATGTGGGGAGGTGCAATGATGTTTAATCAGATCGTTATTCAGGAAGAAGCACTTGAAATCATCAAAGAATTTGATATTAATTATGAGGCTTATGGTGATGGACTCTTCACTATGGACTCTGTAGAAAGCACTGCTGCCCTACTCTACCAAGCAACACACGCTGGTGCTCATATCTTCAACTGCTATTCTGTTGAGGATGTGGTTTATAAGAATGACGTCGTTAGTGGTGTAGTCGTTAACTGGACTCCAGTATTACGGACTGGTATGCATGTGGATCCACTTAATATAATGGCTCGCTGCGTTATCGATGGAACAGGACATGATAGTGAAATCTGCAAAGTCGTCGCAAATAAAAATGGTGCTAAGCTTAATACCTCTACAGGTGACGTAATTGGTGAGAGGTCGCTTGACGTTGTAGAAGGTGAGCGTGAAGTTGTATCTGGCACTAAAGAGATCTATCCTGGACTTTATGTCTGCGGTATGGCCTCTTCAGCTGTATCTGGAACACCACGTATGGGCCCTATCTTTGGCGGTATGCTAATGTCTGGAAAGAAGGTATCTGAAATGATTATCGAAAAACTTAAGAAGTAAGTTTTCTGATGAAACTTATTATTATTACTTCCCCCGTCACTATGGCGGGGGAAGTTCATATTATCTCGGAGTTAATCTCAAGCGGTATTTTCCGAGTCCATTTTAGACGGCCAGCATGGAGTGATGATGAAGCACGGATTTTTCTGTCTTCTCTTTCGGATGATTGCTTACCACACATTGTGTTACACGATCATCACTCACTAGCCCATGAATTTCCTATCGGAGGTCTTCACCTTAATCATCGTCACCCCACACCACCATCTGACTTTAGCGGTTCTCTATCGCGATCGTGTCACTCTTTTCAAGAGGTGATAGATCATAAGGATGAATGTGATTACCTATTTCTTAGCCCTATCTTTAATAGCATATCTAAAAAGGGTGTATATTCCGCTTTTTCTGAACAAGACCTAACGAATGCCTCTAAAGCTGGAATAATAGACTCTAAGGTTTTTGCTCTCGGGGGTATTTCTCAAAAGAAAATAGAATGTCTTAGGGAATGGTCCTTTGGGGGCGTTGCTATTCTTGGTGACTTCTGGGCAAGAACTGAATCAGAAGAATGGAAAACATATATAGATGAGTGGAAAATGCTTCTATCGAACACTCGCTAAAATATTAGTTCAAAAAAAATTTTTTATCAAAAAACATATTGAAGTAAAAACAAATTCTCAATTCAATGTGTTATCAATGTAGATGAATGATAATTGTAAATATCAACTTTATAAATAGAAATAATTAGATTTATGAAGAAAAAATTGAGACCTTTAGTATTAGGATTAGCTTTTAGCGTAACACTTCTTAGCGTTACTGCATGTAATAATTCTAATGACAATAAGGAAAGCAATACAGTTATTGAAAATGTAGCTGACGAGACAACAAAGAATTCAAACACAACAATTAAAGAAAATGAAATTATGAAATTTGAACTAATCAAACTACCGTATGCGAATGATGCTTTAGAGCCAGTAATAAGCAAAACAACTATTGAGCTTCACCATGGCAAGCACTTGAACGCTTATGTAACAAATCTAAATAAACTTATCGACGGAACCGAGTTTGCTGATATGGAACTTGTTGATATCGTTAAGAAGTCTGAAGGTGGAATCTTCAATAATGCTGGACAGACTCTTAACCACAATCTTTACTTCACTCAATTCAGCCCTGATGGTGGTGGCGAACCTACTGGTGATCTAATGAAGGCTATTGAGAAGAAATTCGGATCTTTTGATGAGTTCAAAAAGACCTTCGAAAAAGAAGCTGCTGGACTATTCGGTGCAGGTTGGACATGGTTAACAACAGATAAGGATGGAAATCTAGAGATCACAAAGCATCAGAATGCTGGAAATCCTGTGACTATGGATCTAGTACCTCTATTAGGTGCTGATGTATGGGAGCACGCTTACTATGTAGATTATCAAAACCGTCGTGCTGATCACCTTGCAAAGATATGGGATATCATTAACTGGAAGGAAGTAAGCGAAAGATATGCTGGTAGATAATCTCTATCATCAAATTTTATTGTAAAAGAGAGAGTGTGTCAGAAGTAGTTTTTGACACACTCTCTTTTTTTATATTACCTTAATGCTATAGAACCAATAATAAAGTAGATCCTAGTCTTCAAAAGCCTAGACTAAGGTAGCAAGCAGTAACCGAGAATAGTAATTGATCTATCAAAAAAAAACATCAATAATTGCATAGAGTACTTATTAATGTCTTATTAAAAAGGGAACTAAGATATCATAAGTATATATAATGCTAATCACAAATATATCATTCACCACTACTCCTGCTATTAATCTATACAGTCCCAGTTCCCCATTCAATTAAAGGAAATGGGAGTTTTTATATCATTTTTTTTGTGTACCTAAGGTTTATTCTTATATTTGTATTTCTTTAAGAAATAAATTTAAAAAATATTTTTAATAACCTTTATGACTACAACTACACAACAACCTCGTAAGACCATTCGCGATGTTGCATGGATTCGCTGGACAGTGTTGTTAATGATCTCATTAACAATGCTTTTTGCGTACATGTTCGTGGACGTTCTTTCTCCTCTTAAAACACAGTTAGACATTCACTTAGGTTGGACCTCCTCTGTTTTTGGGACCTATGCGGGGAGTGAATTTTTCATCAACGTATTCTTACTATTCCTCATCTTTGCAGGTATTATCCTTGATAAGATGGGAGTCCGTTTTACAGCTATTCTTTCTGGCTCCTTAATGGTTTTAGGAGCAGGAATTAAAGTCTATGCTTTAAGCACAACATTTAATGCTGGAGCTTTCCCATTCGAACTTCTCTCAAGTTTTTCATCTGGATTTCCTCCTTCTGCTAAATTATCTTGCGTAGGCTTTGCCATTTTTGGTATGGGAACCGAAATGGCTGGCGTGACCGTCTCGAGAGCTATAGTCAAGTGGTTCCATGGCAAAGAGATGGCTATGGCTATGGGTGTTGAGATGGCTGTTGCTCGCTTGGGCGTATTTGCCGTATTCCAAACGTCTCCACGTATTCATAACTGGGCCATGTCAAGACTAGGCGAAAATACAGAAGGAATGGCCGCCATAACAGCTATTCAAGCACCTGTCTTATTTGTATTCATTCTACTCTGTATTGGATTGATTTTGTACTTAATCTATGGTGTACTTGATAAGAAACTTGATACTCAAGAATCCTTTGAGATTAAGGATGATGAAGAACCATTCCGATTTGCAGACCTTAAGAAAGTCTTCGGGATTAAGATTTTCTGGATTGTAGCACTACTTTGCGTGCTTTATTATTCAGCTATATTCCCTTTCCAACGATTCGCCACCAATATGCTAGAGAGCAACTTAGGTCTTTCAAATGAAAAAGCTGCAAGTATCTTTAGCTTATTTCCTATTGGAGCTATGATTATTACACCACCTCTTGGTCTGTTTCTTGATAAAAAGGGCAAGGGTGCTACAATGCTTATCATTGGTTCTATATTAATGATTCTTTGTCACGGAATATTCGCACTCTATCCATTTGATACAGGACAGGGTTCATATATCATTGCTATTGTAGCTATAGTTCTACTTGGTATCTCATTTTCTCTTGTACCAGCTGCCCTTTGGCCAAGTGTACCAAAGTTAATAGACCCAAAAGTACTTGGCTCTGCTTACTCAGCAATTTTCTTTATTCAGAATATTGGTCTGATGACTGTGCCTATGCTTATTGGTAAGGTATTAGACATAACTAATAAAGGCATTGAACCTGAACAAGCACTTAATTATACCCCTTCTATGCTTATTTTCACAAGCTTTGGTGTATTAGCACTTATACTTAGTACTTACCTTAAGACTTATGACAAGAAGATGGGATTTGGTCTTGAAAAACCAAATATTCAAAAGTAATTTTACTCCTAAGTAATATGATTAGAAGGGTGGTATATAATGTACTACCCTTCTTTTTTGTATTATAGAAAAAATAAAATATCTTTGTGTATGACAATTAAATTCAATAATTATTTTTACATCAATATATGAAAGCATCAGTTTTTCCAGGACAAGGCGCCCAATTCGTAGGCATGGGCCTAGACTTATATAACTCAAATGACGAAGCCAAGAAGCTATTTGATAGGGCTAATGAGATCCTTGGATTTCCCATAACTAAGGTAATATTTGAAGGTACAGAAGAAGACCTCAAGCAGACCAAAGTCACTCAGCCAGCCGTATTTTTACACTCATACATCAGTGCTATCATCAGTGAGGAAGGAGTGAAAGCAGACATGATGGCGGGACATTCTCTTGGAGAGTTTACGGCATTAGCAGTATCTGGAGCTTTAAGTTTTGAGGACGCCCTCACACTTGTTTCCAGACGTGCACAAGCCATGCAACGTGCTTGTGAGCTTGCACCATCTACAATGGCTGCTATTCTAGGTCTTGAAGATGAGTTGGTAGAGTCACTTTGTGCTAATGTAGCACCAGAAGTGGTGATACTAGCAAACTATAATAGCCCGGGGCAAGCAGTTATATCTGGCTCTGTAAAAGGTGTGAATGAATTCATAGAGCTAGCAAAAGAGGCTGGTGCTAAGAGAGCCATCCCACTAAACGTTAGCGGTGCATTCCATAGCCCATTCATGGAGAGTGCTAGGATAGAGTTGGAAGAAGCGATTAACTCAGTAACCTTCTCTGCTCCAACCTGCCCAATTTATCAAAATGTAGATGCACTACCACATACCAATACTGAAGAAATTCGAGCTAACTTAATAAAGCAACTTACTTCACCTGTACGATGGACCCAATCTGTCAGGAATATGGTAGCTGATGGAGCTACTGAGTTTACAGAATATGGACCTGGTAATGTCCTTCAAGGCCTTATTAAACGTATCATAAAGTAATTTTTATTACTTTTACCCCCAATATATTTGGAGCAAATATTTTTTTTTATTACCTTTGCATTCCAGAAAGTCAATTGGAGGGTAATTGGCCGTATAGCTCAACTGAATAGAGCATCTGACTACGGATCAGAAGGTTTTAGGTTTGAATCCTAATACGGTCACTATTTTTATGATGTTATAGAGTCAGCATCTATTTTTTACAAATCCCTTTGGGGACACAAAATTGGCCGTATAGCTCAACTGAATAGAGCATCTGACTACGGATCAGAAGGTTTTAGGTTTGAATCCTAATACGGTCACTATATATCTGTTGTAATAACAGTAAAGAGACCATCCCCGGCTTTATCCAAAGCCTAGGATGGTTTTTTTAAGCCTATTTATTTCTTGATTGATAATGACTTTGCGAATTAATGAGCATACTAGAGCGATCCTCAAACTAGGGATTCCTATCATGATAGGTCAGCTTGGTGTGATTCTAGTAGGATTTATTGATAACATCATGATTGGGCACTACGGCACCCATGAACTCGCCGCAGCATCTTTCGTCAATGGTTTTATCAATATTGCCTTTGTGATAGCCATGGGATATACTTATGGGCTTACCCCTCTAGTAGCTGCATCCTATGCAAAGGGTGATGGAAGACTCAAGACGTTACTAAAGAGTGGTACTCTGGCAAATACCCTGTTTGGGTTACTATTAACAGGGGTAATGACTTTTTTTCTGATAAAGATTCAGTGGTTTAGACAGCCATTAGAACTCCTACCCTATATCAAGCCATACTATATCCTCCAGCTCATCAGCATCGTACCCATTATTCTTTTTAGTGGGTACAAGCAGTTTGTAGATGGCGTTGGACAAACGAAAGTTAGTATGTCAGCCATTATCATCTCCAATGCGGTAAATATTCTCCTGAATTATCTTCTGATTTTCGGGAAACTGGGTTTCCCAGAACTAGGACTTATAGGAGCGGGAATAGCCACACTAATCTCTAGGATACTTACTCTCATAATCGTTATTCAGCAAGTTCATTTCACACAAAGATTCGATAAAATTTTTGAGCATAATTCTGCTATATTAAGTGAGGTTAGCAGAAGTCTGATGAAGAAAATAACCCAAATAGGTACGCCCTCGGCTATCCAAATGGGATTCGAGGCTGGATCCTTTAGTATTGCTGTGATACTAGTCGGGTGGATTGGCAGTACTGAGCTAGCTGCCCACCAAATAGTAAATACAGCTGGCACCCTTGGCTTCATGATGTTTTATGGAATGTCTGCTGCTGTTATGATTCGTGTTGGTTACTTCTTTGAGTCCCGTCGAACTGATGAAATCCGCAAGATTGTCCGGTCAGGCTTCATATTACAGCTCATAATGGTGATTTTACTCGTCATCACACTTCTTATTTTCAGAGAAGAGGTTGGTAAAATCTTCACAACAGATAAGTCGGTCATCGAGATTGTTTCAATTCTCATTTTCCCATTGGTAACATACCAACTTTTCGATATGATGCAGATATTATTTTCTAATGTACTTCGAGGTTTACAAGACGTCAAGTTCACTGCATGGGCCGCTGCTTTTTGCTATATAGTCCTTACCATCTCAGTCGCCTATCTATTTGGATTTGTTTTTGATTGGGGTGTCTTAGGTATTTGGTGTGCTTTCCCAGTTGGCTTTTCCGTACTTGCAGCGTTACTCATCTATCGATACCGGAGAGTACTTAAGAAACTAGAGCAGAATATCTAATGCAAGTGTATAAAAGGAGACAGCCTCAGCTCCAGCTCCTAATAAAGCTCTACCAGCATTTACTATAGTAGCACCAGTTGTCAAGACATCATCAACGACTAAAATCCTCCTACCCTTCAGATCTTGATCCTCAGAAACATAAAAGGCACCATATATCTCACGCCATCGCTCCTCTTTTCCGCGTGAAGTTTGGGTTCCAGTCTTCGAATTCTCCCGCTTAAGGAAATCTTTTTCTATAGGAAGTCCATAGACCTCAGCTAATCCCTTCGCTATAAATTCAGATTGATTGTACCCTCTTTTTTTCATCCGATAGGGTGCTAATGGTACTGGAACGATCGCTGAAACATCTGAAAAGTGGCCAGATCTCTTATGTTCAAGGGCAAATGACCTAGATAAGTGATATGCCACATCTGGGGTATTGTGATACTTTATCTTATGGATAATCTTCCTAGTGGTATTGGTTCTTGTAAAGATCAAGTCAGATTGTAACTCGGTAAAAGGTATCAGTCCATTAATTCGCTCCTCTGGAGCATAATAAGCCTCATGTCCACGATACTTAGGTAGAAGGTCAAAGCATTCTTCGCATATAAGCTTTCGATCAGCAGGTAGCCGTTCAGCACAATGGATGCAATAGGACGGGAAAAAGAATGAAATAAGATCATTAATCATACCAATACTCATCGTCATTCAGCCCCTCGACATCCTTTATCATCTCCTCTATCACAGGGTCAGAATGCTCCCTTAGGTATCCTCTAGTATAAGCGAGTTGTCCCAAACGCATTTTAAGGTCGTACTTATTCTTCGCCTTTTTTCTCTGTTTGTCAAATCTAGCCATAAGATAGTCCCTCAAGTTATTCACCCATTCTTCATCATCGATTTTTGAAAGCTCATCCTCAATTAGATTTTGAGGGATTCCCTTCATGAAGAGCTCTCGCCTAATCATAATAGGCCCTTTACGATATGAAACCATTTTATCTCTAATGAACCGCTCGGTAAAACGAACTTCATCAATAAATTTATCTTTTTTTAATTCCTCAATAACCCACTCCTGCTCATCCTGAGAGATAGCTCCTTCACTCCACTTATAAAGCTTTTCAGAAACTTCCTTGGAGGACTTCTCATATCTAGCAGTATAGTTACTAGCCCTTACCAAGAGCTTATCCAACTCATCCTTAGTCATTACGTACTTTCTTAGCAAATAAAAATCTTTTTCGTCCAAGATAATCCTCTGAGATACTCACATCGTATCCAGCACTTGAATATAACTCTATAAGCTCATCAACCACCAGCGGATTAATCTCAAACGCAAATACACCTCCAACCTTCAAACGACTTCCATAGAGTCCCAAGATGGCCCTATAGAATCTTAGTCCATCGTCATCAGGAACAAAAAGAGCTAACTCGGGCTCCATCTGAAGCACATGAGGCTTTATCTCACTTCGCTCACTATCTAATACATAAGGAGGATTACTAACAACCAAATCATATGCAGGATAGAAAGGCTCAAATTGCTCCGAAAGTAAATCACCAGCTCTAAGATTTACCAAACGCTTCATGCCCAACCTCTCAATATTCTCCCCTGCGACCTCTAAGGCTAATGGACTTATATCTACCGCTTCCACCACACATCCATGAGTCGCTAAATATAGAGCTATCGCTGCACTACCTGTGCATAAATCAGCGGTTATGGCATCTTCACTCACATACCCGCGATCCCTAAGTATCTGACAGAGTTGCTCTGTCTCCCCTCTGGGGATAAGTACGCCCTTTCTTACCAACAGCTCCATCCCATGAAAATAAGTATGTCCTACCACATACTGAAGTGGCTCTAGTGCCTCCAGTCGCTTCACCCATGCCTCTACGATTGCATACTTTTCACTAACTTTGCAGTCAGAGAAGACCAATCGAGGATACGGAATGCCATACGCTTCTTGGAGTAAGAGCCGTGCCATCTGCTCAGCTTCAACATCTGTATAGTAGGATGCAAGCCGTTCAGAAATAGATTGTTTATATACTTGAAATTCGCTCATACTCTACAAAGATAACAGAAATTATGGAGGATAATATATACATGAAGCGAGCAATATACCTCGCAAGCCTGGCACACCACTCACTTACACGGGGTAATCCTAAGGTAGGAGCGGTCTTAGTGCACAACCGTCGAATCATCGGAGAGGGGTATCACCAAGTAAGAGGAGAAGCTCACGCAGAGGTCCATTGCATCAATAGTGTTCGACCTGAAGATAAAAAGCTGATCCCTCACAGCACCATGTATGTGACTCTAGAGCCCTGTGCTCATCAAGGGCTGACTCCTTCATGTGCCATGATGTTAGCCAAACTTAAGCTCTCTAAAGTAGTCATCGGAACACTCGACCCATTCCCTAAGGTGGCTGGGAAAGGTTGCCAGATACTCCGTGAGGCTGGTATAGAGGTAGAAGTCGGTATGCTCGAGGAAGAATGCCGTAACGTGGCTAAAGTCTTTATGACTAACCAGCTAGAGCATCGTCCCTACATTATACTTAAATGGGCCGAGAGCATAGATGGGTTTATAGACCATAATAGGACTAGCCGGTCTGAATCGCCCGCACGACTATCATCACCTTTTTCTCAACTCCTGACCCATCGATTGCGTGGAGACTGCTCAGCCATCCTCATAGGCAGCCGCACAGCCCTTTTGGACCAACCCTCTCTTAACAACAGACTATGGCCTGGATTACCATCCCCACATCCTATCATTCTTAGTGGTGTCAATACGCCCATACCCAGCCTATACTTAGAGAACCCCAATTGGATTATCATGAAGAGTAATACAGACTTGATTAGTCTCATTCAAGGTCTATACCGTGATGGTATTCACACCCTTTTGGTTGAGGGCGGAGCCACGATACATCGAGCGTTCTTACAAGCAGGACTCTGGGATTTAATCCGCAGAGAGATCGCCCCTACCAAGCTTCAGTACGGAGTCTCAGCACCCTTAATACCTGAGGATGCCAGATTAATTCATGAGGAGCAATTTCAAGAACAACTCCTTAAGTACTACCAGCACTAAGCCATCTTATACAAGTATATATTGAATAATCACCCTACCCTCAGATTATCAAAGAATCTTCTTAATGAGGCTAAAGTGCTTGAATGGTACATACTTCAAAGGAACATCTATCCATGTCGGTGTAGACACCACAGACCTCCTGTTGCTAAAAGCCAAGAAACTATCATGACCATGATACTTGCCCATTCCACTATTCCCTACTCCACCAAATGGCAGCTTATGATTAGTGATGTGCATGATCGTATCATTGATGCAAGCACCACCTGATGAAGTCTCTAAGAGAACCCTCTTCGCCTCTTTATTCTCTCCAAAGTAATAAAAAGCAAGCGGTTTCTCATGAGCATTGACGTACGTGATGGCTTCATCAATATCCTCAAACGTCATCACCGGTAATATCGGTCCAAAGATCTCCTGCTGCATAATATCGTACTCTGGGTGCACATTATCTATTATGGTTGGTGCAATATACCTCTCTTTGACATCCACCTCTCCACCAGTATATATATCACCCTGCTGGAGCAACGGCACCAATCGATTCATAGCCTTTTCGTTCACAATTCTAGGATAAAAACGGCTATTACGTGGATCATTCCCATACATGTCAGTAAAGCACTGGGTAATCTTCATCAGCAATTCATCTTTGACAGAACGGTGCACTAGCAAGTAATCGGGTGCTACGCAAGTTTGTCCCGCATTCATTAGCTTACCCCACGTGATACGCCTTGCCGAAATATCTAAATTGGCATCCTTATCTACGATACATGGACTTTTACCGCCTAATTCCAACACAACCGGTGTCAGGTGTTCAGCAGCTGCTCTCATGACTACCTTTCCCAAAGAAGGACTTCCGGTAAAAAAGATTATATCAAACCGTTGCTGAAACAAAAAGGTATTTACCTCACGGCCTCCCTGAACGATCGTGATGTAGCTCGGATCAAAAGTCTCATTAATGATATCCTCCATTACCTTTGCAGTATTAGAGCTATACGGAGAGGGCTTCAAAACGCAACAACAACCTGATGAGATAGCTCCTATAAGTGAACTAAAAAGTAACTGGAAAGGATAATTCCAAGGTGCGACAATGAGAGCGACACCTAGCGGTTCATAAATGATTTTGCTAGACGATGGTTGCATATAGCTGGGAGTGTGTACCTTTTGTGGCTTTGCCCATTTCTTTAGATGCTTGATATGATTGTCTAACTCACTTATGATGAGGCTAACCTCTGTAAGATAGGTCTCTTCGGGCGATTTATGCAAATCCAACCAAAGGGCGTCCTCTATCTTGCTTTTACTTTTCAGAACAGACGTTTTGAGTTTGCGTAATTGCTGTAAGCGAAAGCTAATATCTTTCGTCTGCTGTGTTGCAAAAAAAGACCTTTGACTTTCTATATGATTAAGTATTATATGTTGCAGAGTATCTTCCATACCGATAATTTCTAAGATGTTATTAACCTACTACGTTCTAATAGGTCCCACATTGTAGTCATTACAAATATATACAATCTTCCCAGTTCATCATAATGATACTTTTAGGCTGATACATCAAAGAAATTTGCACTATATCTCTCTTATGTCTATCTATTCTAATCGCAGAGACCTCCCAACACCTATTAGTACCTTGATAACATATCACCCTCAACTATGTCAACTTTTTTCAGAAGAAGACATAGCAAAGGAGATATAAATTTTTAGTCATATAAAGGAGATATTTTTCTTATAGGATAAAAGTATTCTTCTCATAGGAAATAATTATGCTTCCAGTAGGAGGATTAGCCCCTTTAATCTTCTACACGTTATTTAACATCAAGGTAATCACTTTTATCCTTTTTTGAGCAAGTTCAATAGTATATAATCAGTTTTTCGTGTGTAACTTTGCAGGCTGAAATGTAGAGAAGTATTTTCTATATTTAAGCTACGTATCAAGTATAGGTCGAATTGTCCTACAGATGTGGACAATATGACGTAAAAATCTTGCTTACGGTATTAGTAAAATTATAGTTTTTATTTATTCTGATGAAAAAGATCGTTTATATTATTTTCTGTATCGCTATTATAGCCGTTACAGCTTGCCACTCAGGACATCAAACCCCAAGTAATCCTAATAACACCGAGAATCGAGACGATTCAAACAAGCCTAAAGAAGGCGACAAAGAAAATCCCAAGGAGGACGACAACGACAAGCCGAATGAAGGCGATGACGAGAAGCCTAAGGAGGATGACAACGACAAACCAAATGAAGGCGATAACGAGAAGCCCAAGGAGGACGACAACGACAAGCCGAATGAAGGCGATAACGAGAATCCTAAGGAGGACGACAACGACAAGCCGAATGAAGGCGATAGTAAACGACCTTCAGATTTCGATATTGCTAGACGCTTATATGCTCAATGGATTAGCCCTGAGGACATTTATGAGGTAATGACATTAAACCTAGATCCATTATTTATAAATGGGATGGATGCCTCATTTAGTGTCAAAAGCCTTGCTAAGTATGTTTCTTTTCGTGCTACAGATGTTAGTGGGACAAATATTTACACACTTACAGATGAGGATCTAGATTTATTGCAACTATCCAATTTCAAATATGATAGTGGTATAATCACCTTTAAAGCAAAATTTGCAACACAAAACTTTGAAAAGGATTTAAATCTTAATTTTTCTCGTGAAAAGTACTTACTGGCAAGAATTAAACCGAAGAAAAAAATCAACCTCTACATGCAAGGAGTTAATGAATTTCCAAGCCTCTTTGTAGCAGAGCTCTTCGACTATGACGAAAACCGATACGATTTAATTCCAAAATCTTGTTCGAAAGTTGGAAATTCTCTTAGTATGACAGTTGCGGTACTACCACACAACCTCGATGGAGAAATGGCGACCATAGCATACACATTGGATGGATTTAAATCACTAGATGAACTGGCTAAAGAGCTTACCATCGGAGCGGGTAGTGGCTTTGCTGAAAGCTTCTACAAATTTTATCGAGGCTCACGAGCAGACTTGAATATATTAAATCGGTATGCTGAAAAGTGGAGCCAATATCTCCAATTCTCAGTAAAATATGGTCATGAGGAAATTGAGTTAGTTTGGGGATATACTCATTCTCAAAATAAACAAAAGGTACTAGAGCCTGATTCCGCTCAAAAACGGTACAAAGATATCTACTTAATAGAGCCAAAATTTGTTGTAGAGGAAGTAAAAGAATTAGGTGATTTCCTTGACATAAAGGTCAGGCTTGCAAATGCGAATGAAACTGAGATAAAGAATGCTATCTATACAGTTAGAATAACTATTCCTAAATCGTAAAGCCCCACTAAAAAATGATTATCAAAAAGAATGGCGTGCCAAATATTATAGGCACGCCATTCTTTTTTACAAATGAGAATAAACAATTCATAGAAAACCGTACCATTCAGGTCTCATATTTGCATGGAAAGCTAATTATATACGAAAAAGGTTCATCAACTAAGAGCGTCACAAAGAATGTTTATTGTGATATTCTTGGTAAATTTGGCAATAACAATTTGAAATAATAATATTAGCCTTGGCTAATACAATTTATTACGATATGAATAAATTTGATTTCGATCAAGTAATCGATAGATGTGGTACAAATAGTACCAAATACGATGGATATGGTACACATCATAGTGATTACGATACTATATTGCCTCTATGGATAGCAGATATGGACTTTGCCACTCCGTCGTGTATTGGTGAAGCAATAAAAAAACGGTTGGAACACCCCGTCCTAGGTTATACTGTGGCACCTCAGGAATATTATGAAACCCTCCAAAAATGGTTTCAGAAAAAATATGGGTTTACGCCCAATGCTGAAGAACTAGTCTATACTCCTGGTGTAGTATCTGGGATTTTCAAGGTAATTCAATGCCTGACTAGCGAAGGGGATGGCATTGTCATTATGCCCCCTGTGTACTATCCATTCTTTAATGTTACGAATGGAAGTCGCCGTAAATTAATCGAAGCCCCATTGATTATCAAAGACCATCGAATGGAGATAGATTGGGACCGATTAGATGCAGCTCTCTCAGAAGCTAAGATGTTGATCATCAGCCATCCTCATAACCCTGGAGGACGAGTGTGGAGTGTCGAGGAGTTAAAGCGTATTGCAGAACTCGCAAAAAAACACAATGCTTACATCGTGAGTGATGAGATCCATGCTGATCTCACCTTCCCTGAATATCAACATCATCCATTCCCCTCTATTTCAGAAACAGCGAAAGAGCGTACCATTACATTTATGGCACCCTCTAAAGCCTTCAATATGCCTGGCGTTATTGGTTCGCACCTATATATAGCCGATGAAGAACTGAGAACAAAAGTTTTTGACTATATGTTCATTAACGGATTAGGACATGCAGCATGCTACACTTTTGATGCCATCATAGCAGCATATAGCGAATGCGGAGAATGGCTTGAAGAATGTCTTGAGTATGTAAAAGAGAACATACTCTATGTTAAGGACTATCTCGAGAAGCATATCCCAAAGATTAAGATGATAATGCCTGAAGCTTCATTCCTCATCTTCTTGGATTGTAAGGAATTAGGCTTTGATGACCCTGATGACCTTAATCAATTTTTCATCCAAAAGGCTGGTCTATATCTAGATAGAGGCATTACGTTTGGCACAGGTGGTGAGCAATATATGCGTCTAAATGTAGGAGAGAGCAGATCTGTCATCAAAGAAGCCATGAAAAGGCTTGAGAAAGCGGTAAATGAACTTTAATAAAGATAATAAAAAAAGCAATGCAACTAAGTAGCCTAACAGCCATCACTCCTATTGATGGTCGATATAGAAAACAAGTAGATTCATTGGGGCAATACTTCTCGGAATTTGCACTTATGAAGTACAGAGTCATGGTCGAGATTGAGTATATTATAGCCCTAACTGAGGTATTACCCGACCGATTGTCAGTACTCAATGAAGAAGCAAATAAAAATGAATTAAGAGCATTATACGAAGAATTCTCTGCCAGCGATGCCGAACGCATCAAAGAAATTGAGTCAGTAACTAATCATGATGTAAAAGCTGTAGAGTACTTTATTAAGGAAAAACTTAATCACGAGAAATATGAAACCGTTCTTGAGTACGTTCACTTTGGGTTAACCTCTCAGGATATCAATAACACTTCACAACCAATGATGCTTCGCGATGGTCTTCAAGATGTCTGGCGTCCGCTTCTTGTGAAGATTATTGAATTGATTGAAGATAGAGCAAACGAGTGGAAAGAGATCCCGATGTTGGCCCGTACCCATGGACAGCCAGCATCTCCTACCACTTTAGGCAAAGAGATGAAAGTCTTTTCATATAGACTTCGTCAACAATTAGAGCAGTTTGATGCAATCCCCCAAAGTGTAAAATTTGGTGGAGCTACGGGCAATATGAACGCACATCACATCGCTTTCCCCGAAATTGATTGGCGTGAATTTGCACATAACTTTGCTGAAGAACACTTAGGCATGGAGCTTGAGGAATATACGACTCAAATCTCCAATTATGATAATCTAGCGGCGACATTAGATGCAATTAAACGCATTTCAGTTATACTGATAGACTTCAGCAGAGACATCTGGAGCTATATCTCTAGTGAATATTTCAAGCAGAAGATAAAAGAGGGAGAGGTAGGTTCTTCTGCCATGCCACATAAAGTCAATCCTATTGACTTTGAAAATGCAGAAGGCAATTTAGGACTGGCTATAGCACTATGTGATCATCTTGCACATAAGTTACCTATCTCAAGGCTCCAGCGTGATCTTACAGATAGTACCGTGATGCGTAATATAGGTTTGCCTATCTCATACACTGTTATTGCATTTAATAGTTTAAATAAAGGGATAAACAAACTACTGCTGAATGAAGAGGCTATTTTATCTGATTTAGATGATGCCTTGCCTGTAATTGCAGAAGCACTGCAAACCATTCTTCGGAGAGAGGGCTATCCTAAACCATACGAAGCACTGAAAGGTCTAACTCGAAAGAATGAAAAGTTAACCCGAGAAAAGGTTAATTTATTCATAGACGAACTCGATGTGCCTCAAGAAATTAAAGAAGAAATGAAAGCAATTACGCCACGTAACTACACGGGTGTATATTAAGCTAATAAACGAACCCTTCTTTGTTATCTTTTTAGTAAGTTTGTTGATAACAAAATATCTTACGATAATAACAAAAGGGAAAAAATATAAGATTTATACTTAGTAGTAATAATTAGTTTTATGGAATGGAAAAAAGACCCATCAGATGATGCACTCGAGAAGAGTGGTAGACGTGATGGATATGGAAATAATGCGAGCCGTGAGGCCAGAGATTTTTCCAACGGCGATAACCGCCATGATGAAAATCAGGGCGGTAAAGTTGCGAGTCATGAAGGACATCCTCGTCGCAGACGTCGCATTAGTGAAATGAACAATAATCAAGAGTCTAACTACCGTAATGGTAGTAATAACTACCAAAAGCTATCTAGAAATGAATACGCTTCATTTGACCGACCAGGTGATGCTGGATTTAATAACGACTATGGTAGGAACAAAGAAGAGCATAATTTCTACAAAGAAAAGTATAATCAGGTAAGGGAAACGAATAGGAGTCGTTACGTCAATAATCCTGAAAGGGGCCAAGATGAATTTGGCAATAATAATCATAAGGATAATAGAGCGGACTATCAAGAGAGAAGACCTCGTAATAATTCAGACCGAGGTGGATACCCTGTTGGTAGAGGTGGCTACCAATCCGATAGGAGAGAATTCCAAAGCCGAGATGATTATCAGCCAAGCAGAAGACCTCATCAGCTGAATGGGGAGGAATCTACCTTTGATAGGAACAGTAACTCTAATAGAGGCCTCTATCAGCAGAATAGGAGGAGAAACCAACCATATAATAGAGACTGGGAGTCTGATCGCTCAGGATCTCAAGGTAGAGGTGGTAGAGGCGGTAACCCTCAACAGTCTAGAGGCTATCAGAAAAATAGTAATAGGGACGACAATAGAAGACCAAACAATAGACCATCATACAATAAGGGTGACCAACAGAGAGTACGTACTGCTCCTATATATGATGTGGAACCATTTGAAGCAGACGAGAAAATAAGACTTAATAAGTTTCTGTCCAATTCTGGAGTGTGCTCTCGTCGAGAGGCAGATGAACTTATCAAAGCGGGAGCTGTCCTCGTTAATGGTGTACCGGTAACTGAAATGGGAGTAAAAATAACGATTGATGATCGTGTAGAAATTAATGGTAGAGAAATAAAGCCAGAAAATAAAGTCTATGTGCTCCTAAATAAGCCTAGAAACTGTGTGACCACGACAGATGATCCTCAAGAACGCTTGACAGTTATTAATTTGGTTAGAAAGGCTTGTAAAGAGCGGATCTATCCAGTAGGTCGTCTAGATAGGAATACCACAGGCGTATTGCTACTTACTAATGATGGAGAGCTTGCCAGCAAACTTGTACACCCGTCATTTAAGAAAAAGAAGATTTACCATGTATGGCTGGATAAGGAGGTCTCTGTCGAAGATATGCAAGCCATTGCTAATGGGATTGAACTTGAAGACGGGGAGATGCATGCGGATGCCATCAGCTATGCAGTAGAGGATGACCATACACAAGTAGGTATCGAAATCCACTCTGGTAGAAATCGAATAGTAAGACGTATATTTGAGCATCTTGGTTATCATGTCACCAAACTTGATAGAGTATATTTTGCAGGGCTAACCAAAAAGAATCTGGGCCGTGGAAAGTGGAGATACCTGACCCAAGAAGAAGTAGATAACTTGAAAATGGGTGCTTTTGAATAACCATTTTTTTGGCAATAATGAAATTTTACAAAATATGAAAAGGACTAAAATTGTAGATCTATTGATCTCAAAACAGACAGAAATAGAAGTCAATATTAAGGGGTGGGTCAGAACAAAAAGAGGTAGTAAAGCACTTAGCTTTATTGCAATCAATGATGGATCATGTATTCATAACATCCAGGTGGTCATTGAGAATGAAAATTTTGATGATGACCTTCTAAAAAAGATCACTACAGGCGCATGTGTCAGCATTACTGGGACTCTCGTGGAGTCACAGGGGAAAGGACAGTCTGTCGAGATTATAGGTAAAGAAATAGAGCTATACGGAGAAGCAGACCCTAATACCTATCCGCTTCAGAAGAAAGGACATAGTATGGAATTTCTTCGTGAGATAGCACATCTACGCCCTAGGACCAATACCTTTGGTGCAGTATTCCGTATTCGTCATAATATGGCATATGCTATTCATCATTTCTTTCATGAGAGAGGATTCTACTATTTCCATACTCCATTAATTACAGCATCGGATGCTGAAGGTGCTGGTGAAATGTTTGAAGTAACCACACTGGATATGGATAATCCTCCAAGGAAAGAAGATGGTAGCATTGATTACTCTGAGGACTTCTTTGGACGTAAAACCAACCTAACCGTTTCTGGACAGCTTGAGGGAGAGCTAGCCGCAATGGCACTGGGCTCAATCTACACATTTGGTCCTACTTTTAGAGCCGAAAACTCTAACACACCTCGTCACTTAGCAGAATTCTGGATGATCGAACCAGAAATGGCTTTCTACGAAATAAAGGAAAATATGGATTTAGCAGAGGAGTTCATAAAGTACCTTATTAAGTGGGCTCTTGACAACTGTAGAGATGACTTAGAGTTCCTGAATAACATGATAGACAAAGGCTTAATCGAACGTCTAGAGCACGTCATCGCAAAAGACTTTATTAGACTGACCTATACTGAGGGTATTAAGATCCTAGAAGAAGCTGTTAAGAACGGACACGAATTTGAATATCCTGTCTATTGGGGAGTGGACTTGGCGTCCGAACATGAGCGTTATTTGGTGGAAAATCATTTCAAGACACCTGTAATACTTACTGATTACCCTGCAGAAATCAAGGCCTTCTACATGAAGCAGAATGATGATGGTAAGACTGTTCGTGCAATGGATGTTTTATTCCCTAAAATTGGTGAGATTATTGGAGGCTCTCAAAGGGAAGAAGACTATGATAAGTTGGTTCGTAGAAGTACAGAAATGGGAGTCCCAGTTGAAGATATGAGTTGGTATATGGATACACGAAGATTTGGTACCGCTCCACACTCGGGATTCGGACTAGGCTTTGAGAGACTCTTATTATTTGTTACAGGTATGAGTAACATCAGAGACGTCATCCCATTCCCACGTACTCCTAATAATGCCAACTTCTAATTATTAAGATTGAGTCATGAGAAAAATTAATATCACATGGGTAGCTATTTCTATCCTCACCATCATCAGTATCATGGGATGCCAAAAGAAACGCATCTCATATACTGATATGATCAAGAGGGAGAATAAAGAGATCACTGCATTTATGGACAAGCAGGGATTTGTAGTCCTTAAAAATATGCCAAGTAGAGCCTTAGCACCCAACGAATTTGTAAAAATCAAAGATGGTCTGTACCTCAATATTTTAAAAAAAGGAGAGATCATTACAGAGAATAAAGTAAACATACTAACTCGATTTTCGGCAATTGCACTGGGCGATCGAGTTAAACTGAATTTTAACTCTGCTGATAATACAAACAACAATCCATACCCCCTACCCTTTATTTATTTCAAAGGGGCTGATAAACCAATACAAGATCCACAAGCGCCTATATTAGAGCAGAACTATAGCAACTATTTGTGCAGTGCGATGATGGATGCTATTGAATACGCTGGCATAGGTGGTAAGGTCAGGATGATTGTTTCATTTAGAAACGGACCAACATTTGCGACCAATGATGGCATCGCAATCTTCTTTGATAATATGACTTTTAACAAAAAACCTTAATTGTATATATTATGAGCTTGATCACATCTATCTCAGGAATAAGAGGGACAATAGGTGGGACTTTGAATGACGGTCTGAATCCTATTAACATTGCCCAGTTCACCGCGGCTTACGGCATGTTCATTAAGGAGAATAGTCCAGTTAAAAGCGGTAAAATAGTCGTGGGAAGAGATGCCAGATTATCTGGTGAAATGGTAAAACATTTAGTTACGGGTACTCTTCTAGGACTCGGATTTGATGTTATTGACATAGATCTTGCGACGACACCAACGACAGAAATAGCTGTCGTGCATGAAAAAGCTGATGGTGGCATTATTATTACAGCCAGTCATAATCCCAAGCAATGGAATGCACTGAAACTGCTAAATCATTTTGGTGAATTCCTTAATGCTGATGAAGGTAATAAAGTAATTGAATTAGCCCAGAAACAAGAATTCAATTTTTGCGAGGTTGATCAATTAGGAAAAGTTATTCAGAAGTCATACACACAGCGTCATATTGATGACGTTTTGGCGTTGCCAGAAGTTGATGTAAAGGCCATAAAGGCGGCAAACCTCTCTGTAGCTATAGATTGTGTCAACTCTGTCGGTGGGATTATTATTCCGCAGCTATTAGAAGCTCTTGGTGTTCAACAAATCCATAAAGTTAATTGTGAACCTACTGGGCTTTTTGCTCATAATCCTGAACCACTACCACAAAACCTAACTGATCTGTCGGATCTAGTAAAGAAAGAAAAAGCCAGCATTGGCTTTTCTGTCGATCCTGACGTCGATAGGCTAGCGATATATTGTGAAGATGGTTCTCCCTTTGGAGAAGAATACACACTTGTAGCAGTCTCAGACTATCTCCTTTCTATTCATAAGGGTGGTAACACTGTATCCAATCTCAGCTCTACTAGAGCACTAAGAGATGTCACCCAGCGTTATGGAGGTGCATATACAGCTGCTGCTGTTGGAGAAGTGAATGTCACAACACAGATGAAAGACGTTGATGCGCTCATCGGAGGTGAAGGTAACGGAGGAGTGATTTACCCTAAAGCCCACTATGGTCGTGACGCTTTAGTCGGTATAGCACTTTTCTTATCCCACATGGCAAAGTTAGGGCAAACCCCTACTCAGATGCTTTCTAACCTCCCTAAGTATTATATGGTTAAGAAGAAAGCTGAGCTCACTCCAGATATAGATGTTGATGCACTTCTAAAGCAAGTGGAGTCCTTATACAAAAACAAAGCTGATATAAGCACTATTGATGGGGTCAAACTTGACTTCCCTGATAGATGGGTTCACTTACGAAAAAGCAATACTGAACCTATTATTCGGATTTATGCAGAGGGCGAAACACAGGATGATGCAGATGCTATTGCAGACGAGATTATAAACATTCTTAATAATAGATAAAGATGAAGGCACATAAAGAATCTGTAGTAGAGAGATTTCTAAGATACATTGCGATTGATACTAAATCAGATGAAAGTTCTACAACCACTCCAAGTACTAAGATTCAATGGGATTTAGCCAACCTCCTTAAGGAAGAGATGGAGGAGATGGGCTTACAAGATATTTCTCTGGACGAGCATTGCTATCTCATGGGAACTTTGCCTGCTAATGGCTATAGCGATCAGCCCGTCATTGGATTTATCTCCCATATGGACTCCGCACCAGATATGTCTGGAAAGGATATAAAGCCCAGATTCGTTCAGTATGAAGGTGGTGATATCATCCTTGATGAAAAAGAAGATATCCGTATCTCTCTTGAAACATTTCCCGAACTTGAGAATTATAAAGGGCAGGAAATCATTGTCACTGATGGACATACCCTACTAGCTGCTGATGATAAAGCTGGGATCGCATCAATCATGGAGGCCATGCAGTACCTTATTGACCACCCCGAAATCAAGCATGGTGAGATCAAAGTTGGCTTTACCCCTGATGAAGAGATAGGAAGAGGTGCAGACCTATTTGATGTCAAAAGGTTTGGAGCAGATATGGCATATACCATAGATGGTGGTGAAATTGGTGAGCTAAACTATGAAACATTCAATGCTGCTTCAGCAAAAGTTACCTTCAAAGGCTTAAATGTACACCCTGGGAGTGCTAAGGATAAGATGATTAATGCCCAGCTTTTAGCGATGGAATTCAATAGCTACCTACCTGCAGCCCGACCAGACAATACAGATGGATATGATGGTTTTTATCACCTTATCAGTATGCATGGGACCGTTGAGGAAGCTGAATTGGTATATATCCTTCGTGACCATCATAAGGAAGACTTTGAACTAAAAAAGAGTAGTATCATAGAGACAGCAAAACGTATCTCTGAGATATATGGTGAAGGGACTTGTGTAGCTGAGGTCAAGGATCAGTACTATAATATGCGTGAAATCCTAGAGCATAAAATGTATATCGTGGATCATGCTGAGAACGCTATGAAGGCACTGGGGATTAAGCCCATAATTGTCCCTATTAGAGGTGGTACCGATGGATCTAAGCTCTCATTTATGGGGCTTCCATGTCCTAATATTTTTGCTGGAGGGCATAATTTCCATGGGAGATATGAGTATCTACCAGTTCCATCGCTAGTAAAAGCAAAAGAGGTCATCATCAAGATCGCTTCTACAAAAGTAAATATCAAATAAATATATAAACCAAAATAATATTAACTAACATTATGGAATTAAAAAAAACTCCTTTTACAGACATTCATATTGGATTAGGTGCTAAGATGGCTGAATTCGCTGGATACAATATGCCTATACAGTATGAAGGCATTAATCCAGAGCACCATAACGTTATCGAAAATGTTGGGGTCTTTGATGTATCCCACATGGGTGCTATCTATGTAAGTGGGCCAAATGCAGAGTCATTCATGCAGACTATTTGTAGTAATGATATAGCTAAGCTAGAGGTAGGCAAGGCCATGTACACTTATATGCCTAACGATAAAGGCGGTATTGTGGACGACTTCATTGTTTACCAGTTCGAAGGTGGCGTGTATATGTTGGCCGTTAACGCAGCTAATATTGAGAAAGACTTTGCTTGGATGAAGAAGTTTGAGAAAGATGGTGTCACTCTCGAAAACCGCTCAGAAAGAGTAAGCATCCTTGCTATTCAGGGTCCAAAAGCCAAAGCAACCATCCAAAAGAAAGTAGATGTTAATCTTGATGATATTGCTTACTACCACTATGCATTAGGAAAATTTGCAGGGCTAGATGTTATTATTTCTAATACAGGTTACACAGGTGCAGGTGGCTTCGAGCTTTATTTTGTTGATCTAAAGGATGCCAAAAAAGTTTGGGACGAGCTATTCGAGGCAGGTGAAGAATATGGTATCAAGCCTGCAGGTCTTGGTGCTCGTGATACACTTAGATTGGAAATGGGATTCTGCCTTTACGGTAATGACATTGACGAAACCACAAATCCACTAGAGGCTGGACTTGGCTGGGTGACAAAATTCACTGATGCTAAAAAAAATATGCCTAGCCGTGATCTCCTACTCAAGACTAAGGAAGAAGGGATTAAGAATCGCCTCGTAGGCTTCGAACTCCTCGAAAGAGGTGTACCTCGCCACGGTTACGAGATTGTGGATGAGAATGACAATGTCATCGGTCATGTAACTTCAGGAACTCAATCACCTGTACTTGGTAAAGGTATTGGTCTTGGTTACGTTCCATCTTCATTCAAAGAACCAGGGACCAAGATTTTTATTAAGGTAAGAAACAAAAAGATCCCAGCTGAAGTGATCAAATTACCATTTAGGAAATAACTATTCCTTTACATTTCAAGTCATAAGATAAGAGTCATCTTGGTGTCCAATACCAAGATGACTCTTTTTTTAATATCATTGACATAAAAAAAACAATGCTTTCATAGCTTTTAAGTACCTTTGTACCGCAATTACATAGTTGAAAGGAAAAAGAATGCAAAACATTAGAAATATAGCTATTATAGCCCATGTGGATCATGGGAAAACTTCTACCGTAGACCGGATGCTTCAGGCAGGGAAATTATTTAAGGATAATAAGGAGGAACTCTCCCAAGTCCTTGATAGTAATGACCTAGAAAAGGAAAGAGGTATCACGATCCTATCCAAGAATGTTTCAATAACATATAAGGATTATAAAATCAATATCATTGACACCCCGGGACACGCTGACTTTGGAGGTGAGGTCGAACGCGTTTTGAATATGGCTGATGGATGCCTATTACTAGTGGATGCATTTGAAGGGCCTATGCCACAGACCCGCTTCGTACTAGGCAAAGCCATCGAAATGGGTCTCAAACCTATCGTTGTGGTCAATAAGGTAGATAAAGAAAACTGTCGTCCTGATGAAGTTCAGGAGATGGTATTTGACTTGATGTATAATCTTGATGCAACAGAAGACCAGCTGAACTTCCCTACTCTGTACGGTTCGGCTAAAATGGGATGGATGTCTACCGATTGGAATAAACCAACAACGGATATCACCCCCCTTCTGGATGCTATTATTGAATATATCCCCGCTCCTGAAACACTAGAAGGACCTAGCCAGATGCTTATCACATCACTTGACTATTCATCTTATGTAGGAAGAATAGCAGTGGGGCGTGTCCACCGTGGGACTCTAAAGGAAGGACAGGAAATAGTCCTTATGAAACGCGATGGAACCCAAGAGAAAAATAGGATCAAGGAGCTGAATGTCTTTGAGGGGCTAGGCAGAAGAAAGGTTCAGTCTGTTAGCAGTGGCGACATCTGTGCCGTTATTGGACTTGAAGGATTTGAGATTGGAGAAACTATCTCAAGCACTGAAAAACCAGAAGCACTTCCTACAATTGCTATTGACGAGCCAACGATGAGTATGCGTTTCACCATAAACGACTCCCCTTTCTTTGGCAAGGATGGTAAGTACGTAACATCTCGCCACATCTACGATAGGTTACTCAAAGAAATGGACAAAAACTTAGCCCTTCGGGTGGAAACGACTGAGTCTGCCGACTCATGGAATGTTTTTGGGCGTGGTGTCCTCCACCTCTCCATTCTTATTGAGACCATGAGACGAGAAGGATATGAACTACAGGTGGGACAGCCTCAAGTAATCATCAAAGAGATAGATGGAGTAAAGCACGAACCTATAGAGGAACTATTCATAAACTTACCCGAGCATAACGCAAGCAAAGCCATAGACCTTGTTACTCGCCGCAAAGGAGAGATGGTCATGATGGAACAGAAGAATGATAGGACTTTCCTTAAGTTCAAGATCCCCTCAAGAGGTATTATTGGACTGAATAATCAGATTCTAACATCTTCAAGTGGGGAAGCTATTATGTCTCACCGATTCTTAGCATTCGAGCCTTGGAAGGGAGAGATCGAGAGCCGCTCCAATGGGTCTATCATTGCTCTTGAAACAGGTACAGCATATGCATATGCCCTGAATAACCTACAGAGCAGAGGACGCTTCTTCATTTCACCCCAAGAGGATGTCTATGAAGGTCAAGTGGTCGGAGAAAACAACAGAGAAGATGACCTAACTGTCAATGTTTGTAAGAGTAAGAAACTAACCAACATGCGTGCTTCAGGATCAGATGATAAGGTCCAAATAGCACCACCTGTTCGATTCTCACTTGAGGATGCTCTAGAGTATATCAAGAAAGATGAGATGGTGGAGATCACGCCTAAAAATATGCGTATCAGAAAAATTCTTCTAAGTGAATTAGATCGCAGACGTGCATCGAAAAAATAAGGATGAAAAATGAGGTCCTGATAATTATTGTAATTGAAAAGGAAGATGACCCCATAGAATCGGTAATATCCCCTTTTCTAAATGATCAAAGTGGTATAACCTTCTTTATCATTGACAATAATTCATCTCATGACGCACTTAAGGGATTAGATCATCAATTCCCTTTCATTCGTTTACACAGAAGGCCAAGCTCTATCCATAGAGCTATGGCATATAATATCGCCCTTGAAATAGCCCTCACAGAAGGCTACAAGGGCGTTTTTTTATGGGATCTCAGCACGCCCTTTTCGCCTGGATATATTAGAGAGCTATCCAACTGGTCTAACGAACAGCAGGCTATTGGTATCACTTTACCAGAAAAAAGCTCCAATAGCATCTACATACCCTACTCTGCACTATTGGAAATAGGAATCTTCTACCCGTTTATTAATTCTCAGGGAATAAAAGATGATCTTTTCAATAGACTTAAATGTAAAGACCTAAAAGTAGGTTATTTCTCCGACAACTCGCTAAATGAGCCCTCAAAGAGAGTGAAAAACAATATCTATAGGTCTCTCATGAGCAAAGAGTACTCTAATCTCAAGAAATCATCATCCTACTGGGTAGAGAGGCCTAAGATAGATCTAGAAGGCCTATCAAGAGCTATTAAACGTACACACTTAGCACCTGTACTCCTACTAGTTTACAATCGTCCCGAACATACCAAACGACTACTTCATGACTTTTGGACCCAACCAGAGGCTCCCCAAACACCACTGTATATTCTCTCTGACGGAGGTAATAAGGTGGATGAAGTTAGAGAAATTTGTATCAAAGAAGCTGAAAAGCACCCGAACATTACACTTTGGTGCCAAGAATATAACCACGGATTGGCAAAAAATGTCATAGAAGGCATTGAGAGGGTATTAGACATACATGATGATTGTGTCATCGTTCTTGAGGATGACTTAAGATTATCACCTTACTTCCTAAGATGGATGAATGACTCTCTCGATAAATACAAGAATCAGAAGCAGATTGCTCATCTACACGCTGGTACATTCTACACCTCACCGCTTTTACCCAACAACCACTCACTTCTTTTTGCTGGCAGTTGGGGATGGGCTACTTGGAAAGATAGATGGGAGGAACTTTGGGAGCCGGATGGACAAAAACTACTTACCCAATTGCTTGAATATCCACATCTAATTAAGCACTTTAACTATGGCGGATACATGAACTTTACTCGTATGCTCCGTCACCAAATAAAGGGTCTTAATAACTCATGGGCGATCCGATGGCATGCATCATTACTACTGAATAATAGATTAAGCATTAACTCAAATCCTCCACTAGTCTCAAATGATGGATTTGATGGATCAGGGACTCATAGTAGTGGGGACGACAGATACAACACCGGCATTTCCCCATACCCTGTATATGCTATTCAGACAGATACGATACCCACAGAAGAGAGTAAGCTAGCTAGAAAAGTTCTAAGAAATTACTACAGAAGGACCAATAATAAATGTGCTAAAGGCTGGTATAAGCTCAAAGAAATATTAAAACGGATATGAGTATCTTTCGACTCAAACAGTTTGAAGTAAAACAGGAAAAGTCAGCCCTGAAAGTTGGCACAGATAGCACCTTACTGGGTGCCTATGTTGCCAACAGTGACATTCACAATGTACAGCGTATTCTTGACGTAGGGACTGGCACAGGTATTATTGCACTTATGGTCGCTCAGACATATCACTATGCTCTTATTGATGCGATTGAAATAGATACCCTTTCAGCAGAAGAAGCTGCCGAAAACTTTAGGTTATCACCATGGGATAAGCAACTATCAGTATTTCAGGAGGATTATACCCGATTCGATTCCAACAATCATTATGAATTAATCATAAGTAATCCGCCTTACTTCACAGATACACACTACAATAATTCTGATAGGGAGACCATCGCCAAACACATGCAGTCTCTCCCCCCAGAAGAATTCTTCATTCAGAGCAAAAAATTGCTTAGTCCCTCTGATAGCTCACGAATCTTTACCATCACGGCCTCATCTGCTATAGATAGATTTATCCAAGCTGCCAATTCAGCATCTCTCTTCGCTGAAAAACAGGTACACATCCATCCCCATAAAGGGGCCGATACTCACCGTATAATATCAGTGTGGCAGCATAATGAAGTGGACCCCGTCGTAGAACATTTAGATATTCTAGATGGAAAAGGGCGACACGATTATACCCCCGAAGTCACCAAACTACTAAGCCCATACCTCATCATACTTCCAGACATGTAGATCTCTAAAATTATTCCGGATATTATCTATAAATAATAGGACACAGAGCTGTATGATTGCAAGTGAAGGAAGTACACTCAAACCACGAATATAAATCAACTCAGTGAATCCTCAGGCACATGAGTCAATCAAATCAGTAAAATAACCCTCAACTAGGTCAACTTTTTTCAGTACACCACAGGTTCATTTAATGGTCGAAATTCTTCCTATAGGAAACAGATCTTCTTCTCATATGAAAAATTTTTTTTTCTTATGAGAACGATTTCTCTTTCATATAACTAAAATTTCCCCCACTATATGCTATTCAAAAAGAGCTCATTATAGTATAATTCAATACACTTTAGCTGTTAGTTTTTTTATTTATAAACTCACCCATTTCATGCGGCTAGATAAAGGTTTAGTACGCGACTCTGAAACAAAGGATTTTTTTAATGTTAAAACTACACACCCACCTAATTGTACAGTAATTCTCTATATTCATCTTTGAAATACATCTTATTAATGTTTTACAACATCATTTACTAAATAAGGAAGAGTATCTACGTTCTTAATCAAGAAATTCTTATTACTTTTATACATGTATCATAATTATTAACAAACAGATTGAAAAATGATGAAAAAGAATGTTGTAACGATAGCATCATTTATTATTTTGATGCTTTTCTCAGTAAGTTGTAATAAAGATAATAAGGAACCCGATGAGTTTTCCGAGCATTCTGTGCTTGGAGCTTGGAAAGTTACTTCTCTAGACGTGGATGGCCATAAAAGCTCATTTATAGAAGAGAATGAATCAACTCTATCTATGATTACTTTTATGAAGGGGGGCAAGTTAATAGATGCTTATGGTCATACTGCAAATTATCGTATAGACGGCAAAAAGATATACTTCAAGGGGAATGATGAGGATAATGACGTGCACGAGTTGCTATGTGAGGTCACTAACTTCAATGGAAATAAAATGGTTCTCACTGGGTATGATGAGGAAGAGAAAAGGGATTCACAGGCGACTCTAGTAAGGATTAGGGAGTATGACCCTATTGACTTTTCAATAGAAAAGCTATATGGCACATGGAAGATAGATTTGGTATTGGCCGAAATAAAGGAGACAGCCTTGCTTACCTTTGGCGAGAATGGTATGTTTTTGGCAAAGTCAAACGGCCAGAATATGTCTGCGACATATGTGGTAAAAGGCAATCTTATTACTATAATCTTTAAAGACGAAAAGAACAACGTAAATCATACTGTTTTGGACGTCATTAGATTCTCCAAGAAGGACATGGCATGTTCTATAAAAGGTACTGGGATAGAGGATGTCATGGATAGGATAAGGTTAGTAAAGCAATAATCGTCCGAGTGATATGGGGAAAGAAGGTATCTAAATACCGATCCACTACCTCTAAGTGATCTAAGAGGTGGAATAACATGAACGGTGCTTATGCTTATGAGTGAGCAATAGCACCGTTCATTCTATTTGCACATGGCCCATTGTTCTTTAGTGCGTTCTGAGATATTTAAGCGAATTTCAGGGTAGTATCCTAAACGCTTTTAGAGCATTATTGGATGCCACCCATTTTTCAAGACTTGTATAAGTTTACATATACCGTACTCGACCAATTTTAGAAAAACGAAACGTTCTAAAAAAGAGATCTCTGAAATTAATTAAGTAAAAATAGCCTACACAGTTTTCCTCAAACGACTCCTCAAAAAGCCTAGTCATTCAGCCAAAATTTCATTATATTGCTACTGCAAAAGATCGAATTTTAGACTTCGATTTTTGATTATTCACTATTTTATAAATTATTAATTTTTAAACCCTCTACACTTTTTGGAACACTGTATATATTCATGAGTCCTATACAGCTTTTTTGATTAACTTTGTCGCTACAAAATGTGAGGAATTGATTGAAACAAAGTAAGTGAGAATAAAAAAACTATACATATATATCATTAAGACCTTCCTACCACTGCTTTTGGTTAGCTCAGCAGTGGCACTTTTTGTCGTAGTGACTCAGCTCATCTGGCAATCTATGGGCGACCTCATAGGTAAGGGTATAGATGCACTAACATTCATGAGGCTCTTATTCTATGCCTCAATGACCGTGATGCCACTTGCGATTATATTGGGAATCCTTGTCGCTTCGCTTATGACATTCGGTAATCTTGCCGAACGTCTCGAATTATTGGCAATGAAAGCTGCTGGAATACCCCTGCTTACAATCATGAAGCCACTGTTCGTTACCGTGATTTGTATTGCGGCTGGTCTATTTATATTCCAGAATGACTACATGATTAAGAGTCAAGTAAGTTTTTGGCAGTATTACTTTTCAATCAAAAATAAATCTCCCGAATTGGCGATTCCCGAGGGCGTATTTTACAAGGACCTTGAAAACTATAGTATCTACGTAGAACGCAAAGATCGTGATGCAAAAATGATGTATGGCATGATGATCTATGACCTCACAAATGGCTTTAAAGACGCTACAGTATTAATGGCTGATAGTGGGAAGTTGTACTCAACCAAAAAGGGGGCTGAGCTGATACTAGAGCTATACGAGGGGGAATCATTCCAAAACCTAAAGGATGATAATTCCACCTATTATGAGAATAACGCAGAACGGCCTTTCCTTCGTGAGAAGTTTAAGTTCAAAGAAATACACATCCCATTTGATGCTAGTCTCAGCATGGTGGATGCTTCTATACTTTCCAGTCAATTTGTGGGCAAAAACCTATTCGAATTAAGAGAGTACACAGACTCTATCGCTGTAGAGATTGACTCTTTGGCTGTTATAGGTAGAGAGCAAGTTTATCAAACAGAGTATATGAGACTTTTCTCTGAAAATGAGAAAGATATCATACCATCGCAGCAAGATCAAATAGCTAGACTAAGAGCCGATGTTTCCGACAGTACTATTGAGGAGAATCAAGTAGGGTTGGCGAAGGACACTGATGTAACTGAATCAAAAACTTCGAATAATGATAAAATAGTCATTCCCCCATCTAAACCAAAAGAAAAACAATCAAGGGAGAGCTATTCAAAATTACCGAAAGAGGTAAAGATGGCCTACAACTTGGAGCAAAAAATGGCAAACATTGGTTTGTCCCAAAAAAGTGCTATCTACGAGACGGCAAGTACCATAGTATCTAATGATAGGAATGAGAATTATTTTTCCGTACAGAGGATGGACGAGAATGTTAACCTGCATAGGAAAAATGAGTTTGAGTACTGGCGAAAATTCACTTATCCAACTGCATGCATAGTCTTCTTTCTGATTGGAGCACCTCTAGGGGCATTGATTAGAAAAGGAGGTATGGGAGTACCATTCATTACAGCAGTGCTCTTTTTTATCGTATTCTATATCCTTGAGTCATTTGGATGGAAGATGGTAAGAGAAGGCACATTAGTCAATTGGTTTGGGATGTGGTTACCTAATCTTGTACTATTCCCAATAGGACTATGGCTATGCTATGTAGCGACAAAAGACTCATCCAGATTAAACTTTGAGGTGGTAGCAGCATGGAGCAAACGATACTTTGGGACGAAGACGGACAGGAAGATTGAGTATAAAGAGATTGTAATGGCAGAGGCTAACTTTGATCAAGCTGAGCAAGATATCTTACTACTCAATAACAAAATAGATCATCTAGAAAAGCTGGGAACAATGCACTATTGGGAATTTTTTCTCAACGATAAGCAGTATGAACAGCGTGAGGAATTAAACGCTCTCGTGGAGCAGATCGTCAAGAATCTTGAAAACACGCGTGATTACAACTTAGTGCTAGCTCTAGGCAACTACCCATTCCTTAGAGACCTATCTCGGACAATGAGACTGAGGAGCAAAATAGGTAATATCCTACTGATGCTTTTTCTCCCCTTTGGACTGATTGTGTATGTTGTATATGCTTTGAGAAATAAGAGGTATATTGAGCAGTTAAAAAAGGTTTCCCAAGCGAATAAAATCATTTTGGATGAAATCTGGAGGGTCAAACAGAATAACATTTCAAACGCTTTGTAATATTAAGACCAACAATAAAATGGAGTTTAAGTTAAATACAATTGAAGAAGCCATAGAGGACTTCAAAGAAGGAAAAATTGTCATCGTTGTTGATGATGAAGATCGTGAAAATGAAGGTGACTTTATCATTGCCGCAGAGAAGGTAACCCCAGAGATTGTCAATTTCATGATGAGTCATGGACGGGGTGTATTATGTGCTCCAATGGTAGAGGAACGATGTGAAGCCCTTGAATTACCATTAATGGTGAAGGAAAATACATCCTTACATGAGACACCCTTCACCATCTCGGTAGATCTACTAGGTAAGGGCGTAACCACAGGGGTTTCGATGTATGATAGAGCGACTACCATAAATGCACTTGCGGATCCTGAACTCAGACCTACAGATCTTGGGAAACCCGGTCATATCAACCCATTAAGAGCTAGATCTAAAGGGGTACTACGAAGAGCTGGACATACAGAAGCCGCAGTGGACCTAGCACGGTTAGCTGGTTTTGAGCCTGTTGCATGCCTTATCGAGATTATAAATGAAGATGGGACCATGGCCCGCATGCCTCAATTGGTAGAAATAGCGAAAAAGTACGATATGAAGATCATCACCATCGCTGATCTTATCAAATATCGATTACAATATGAGAGCACCGTTAAGATGGGTACTAGAGCTAAACTGCCTACTGCTTATGGTGATTTCGAAGTCATCCCATTTCAACAAACTAGCAATGGAAAAGAACATATCGCTTTGATAAAGGGAGATCTCTCTGACTCAGAACCCATCTTAGTAAGAATGCATAGCAGTTGTGCCACAGGTGATATTTTTGCTAGTTATCGCTGTGAATGTGGGGAACAACTACATACCGCAATGCGAAAGATACAAGAAGAGGGGAGAGGCGTTATCGTCTATCTTCAACAAGAAGGACGTGGCATAGGCTTAATGAAAAAGATTGAAGCCTATAAGTTACAAGAAGAAGGACTAGACACCGTCGAAGCAAATGTTCACCTCGGTTGCCGTGCCGATGAACGTGACTATGGTGTAGGTGCTGAGATTCTTCGTCAGCTAGGGGTTCATCGGATGAGACTAATGACCAATAATCCAGTGAAGAGAATTGGTCTAGAGAGCTTCGGATTAGAGGTATCTGAAGTAGTACCTATTGAAGTTAAGCCCAATAAGTATAACATCAACTACCTGAAGACCAAAAAAGAACGCATGGGACATGACCTTCATGAACTATAAATTAATGTAATTGATAGAAATGAGAACTCGATTAAGCGTAAATATCAATAAAATTGCCACCCTCCGAAATTCAAGAGGTGGTAATAACCCAGACCTGCTTCAGGTAGCAAAGGATGTAGAACGATTTGGTGGTGAAGGTATTACCGTACACCCACGTCCTGATGAACGCCACATCAGATATGCCGATGTTTATGACCTTAAAAAGATAGTTACCACAGAATTCAATATCGAAGGGTACCCGAATGATCGATTTATGGATCTGGTTACTTCTGTCGTCCCAACTCAGGTGACACTTGTACCTGATCCTCCTGGTGCCCTGACAAGTAATGCCGGATGGAAGGTAGCGGATAACTTTGATTTTCTTAGTAACATCATCAATAAACTGAAATCATACGGCATCCGAACTTCTATTTTTGTTGATACTGACCTTGATAATATTCGGAAGGCAAAAGAGGTAGGAACAGATAGAATAGAGCTTTACACAGAGCCTTATGCCGTTGGTTATAATAAGGATAAATCTTCAGCAGTGGCTCCCTTTGCAGAAGCTTCTAAGCTAGCTCATGAGCTGGGCCTTGGTGTTAATGCTGGTCATGACCTTGACCTAAACAACCTTGCCTATCTGGATAAATCCTTGCCTGAGCTATCTGAGGTGTCGATCGGACATGCCCTTATCTGCGATGCGTTATACATCGGGTTAGAAGAAACCATTAAGAGGTATCTAAATTGCCTCAAATAATTTATAAATACAATATTATATGCTAAATATGTTACTACAAGTTGCTGTTGATACACTAAGTCGCACACTTTCGAGTGAGACTCCAATAAGTGTTGCTGATACCGTAGATAAACTTTCGGTATGGGAATTAGCTACAAAGGGAGGGTGGATCATGATCGTATTGCTTCTTCTTTCTATAGCAGCCCTTTATGTTTTTGTTGAGCGTCTCCTCTTGATGAGAGCCGTTTCACAATCTGATCCATCATTTTCTAGTAAAATTAGAGATTACATACATGAAGGTAAGATTCAGTCAGCCATAGATCTGTGTAATAAGACCAATACACCTGGTGCTAAAATGATCGAAAAGGGAATCCAGAGACTTGGTCGCCCGATGCAAGACATTTCTGCAGCCATTGAGAATGTGGGAAATATTGAAATCTCTAAACTTGAGAAGAGACTACCAATACTATCAACCATAGCATCGCTAGGCCCTATGATTGGGTTCTTAGGAACAGTTGCTGGTATGATTAGGGCTTTTTACGATATGGCAAGTGCTGGATCTGGAGTCGATATCTCTTTACTCTCATCAGGAATTTATGAGGCACTCGTCACAACTTTTGGTGGACTTATCGTAGGAATCTTAGCACTCTTTGCTTATAACTTCCTGGCTACAAGATTAGATTCAGTAATTACGAAATCCGAACAGGAAGCTCTTGAATTTATGGATTTGCTTAACGAACCAAGCAATAGTAGAAGATGAAACTAAAGCGAAAAAGTAAGGCTATAGAAGCCTTTAGTATGTCGTCCATGACAGACATCGTCTTTCTTCTGCTCATCTTCTTCATGGTAAGCAGTACTCTCATAGTACCCAGCTCACTCAAAGTTACTTTACCACAGTCTAGCAAGCAGAGTGCTACACGCCCTGTCACTAGGATTGTGATAGACAAGGATCTAAACTTTTTTGTTGGACTCGAAGAGGGTAAAGACCAACAGGTTGGGTTTGAGGACATTGCTCCATTTCTAGAGATGACCAAAGAAAGTAACCCAGAAATGTACGTTGCACTTTATGCGGATGAAGAGGTGCCTTATCGCGAAATTGTAAGGGTACTTAATATTGCGGTTGAGAATAAGTACCAAATGGTTTTGGCCACTCGACCTATTGACTAATAAGCATGAAAGAGGATAGGAATAAAAAACATAAGATTATCGCCTCTGTGATCACAATACTAGTGCACACAGCACTCGTAATAGCTCTATTCTTCATGTTCTTACCAAGAATTCAGCATGAAGAGGAAGGGGGTATTTTGGTCAATATTGGAGATACTGAATTTGCCTCCGGAATGTTTACTCCTCATCAGCTAGATCCAGATTATGAACCAGCGACGCCTCCTACCCCTCAGGAAATAATAGAGGATGAGTTCCTAACTCAAGAAGACTCCGAAGCTCCAGCTATCAAGCAAGAAGAAAAAAAGAAGGAGCAAAAAAAGAAAGATGAGGCAGAACTACTTCGTAAACAAAAAGAAATTGAGAAGGAACAACGAATCCAGAAGGAGCTGGAGGAGCAAAGACGCAAAGAAAAGATACGAAAGAGTGTAGCTGGTGCTTTCGGAAATGCCGAAAACAAATCTGGGACTGGAGATACTCCGAACACTGAGCCAGGGGTACAGGGATCACCCGATGGTAATGTTTCTTCTGGGGGCGTTAATACTGGAGTTGGAGGTTTTGGCGGTAGCTTTTCCTTAAAGGGGAGAAAGTTGGTAGGCAATGCCTTACCAAGACCTAGCTACGACACACAGATTGAAGGTACTATTGTCCTAGAAATCATTGTGAGCCCAGAGGGAAACGTACTTGAAGCTAATCCCACAGTGGGAACTAATATTGACAACTATCAAATGAAAAATAGTGCTATCAAGGCGGCGAAAAGAGCAAAATTCACCCCTATTGATGGACTTAATAACCAGATAGGTACCATTACCTATCGATATGTATTAAATTAAGTAACACGTAAGAATTTTTAGAATGAAAAAGAAAGCATATATTTTATTGGCTTCAGGATTTGAAGAAACTGAAGCAATGGGGACGTGGGATGCCCTTATTAGAGGTGGCGTAGAAGCCAGTTTCGTATCTATTTATAACGACTATGAAGTAGAAGGTGCCCATGGTCATAGGCTAAACGCATGCCTAAATATAATCGATATCAAAGATTCTGGGGCTGATGCTATAGTGCTACCTGGTGGAATGCCTGGAGCAAAGAACCTTTATGAGAGTGATAAAGTTAAGGAGATTATCCAAGCGCACTACGATGATGACAAAGTCATTGCTGCCATTTGTGCAGCTCCTCTCGTCTTGGGTCGTATGGGATTGCTAGAAAAAAAGAAAGCTACATGCTATCCTGGATTTGAAGAAGAACTCAAAGGAGCTACTATATTTAATGCACCCGTTTGCGTTGATGATAATATTATTACTGGACGTGGACCAGCTTATGCACTTGATTTCGGAGTCGCTATTTTAGGAACTCTTATTGACAAAGAAGCTGCAGAAGAAGTCGCAGATGGCCTTCTACTTAACGAACAATAAAAGAGTCAGATACTTCTTTTTCTTAATGTCTTTCATTAGGTAAGTATTAAGATAATCGAGAGTAAGAGGCACATCATGAATCCAAGTTTTTTATTGGATAGGTGATGTGCCTCCTTTTGTCTCTTTTCGTAATATATAGAGGGTTCGTAGCTCAGCATATAATGATTGCCTTTAGAATATCGAGCGATGTCAATCCTCAGCATACTGAAAAAGAGTGCCCAAAATAATGGACGCCATCAAACACTAATGTTGACAACAATCCAGTTTATAGGGATCGTACAATGCTCTCTTTCTTTGGAAATTAGGTGTTTGAAACTGTCACAAAAATTTGAGACCAAATAGCTTTCATCGATGAATAGGAGGTCAATTCTTGCAAATCATATGATATTACACACTTGTTAACTAAGAGAATTTTTATTACCTTTGTTATACAAGAAAGCCTAGTGAGGACTTTTCTTAAGAGGGGATAAATGATATTTGTGCGTCGGGCAAATGGGAAACTCATCATATATTACAATTCCGAGATCCTTGGACTAATGTAATGACTGGCCTCGATCTCTTTCGGGAGATGTACTCTTTATGGGTACCAGTGGATTTCAGAGCATTGGCCATTCTCAAATCCTTATTTTCGGAGTTTTGACACTTTCCCCGGCGCACTTTTTTTAATGAAAGAGCCGCAAATCTATTTGGATCTGCGGCTCTTTCATTTTTGTCTTTGATGCACATCAAATAAATGAAAAAGGGTATATTTGTTTATTAGATATGAAGAATATGAACCAACAATATTCATGGCAAGCAAGAAGTGAACTTCTGCTAGGTGAGGAACGGATCAAGCGTCTCCGAGAATCTCATATCCTCTTATTGGGATTGGGTGGCGTAGGAGGTTACGCTGCTGAGATATTAGTGAGGTCAGGCATTGGCAAACTGACCATTATAGATATGGATAGCGTTAATGAAACGAATATCAATCGTCAATTAATCGCACTTCACTCTACTGTGGGACATTCAAAAGTTAGTGAGTGGTCGAAACGCTTGTTGGATATTAATCCTAACTTAGAACTCATCAGCAATGACGTATTCATTAGAGATGAGGAGACAGAGCGTTTATTAGCTAGTGATGCATACGACTATGTGATTGACGCTATAGATACTCTCAGTCCGAAAGTACACCTTATCAAATCATTGGTTGAGCATGATTTGCCATTTATAAGCGTGATGGGTATGGGGGCTAAATTTGATCCTCGAAAAATTAAGATAGACCGTATGGATCGAGTAAAAAACTGTCCTCTTGCTCGATTTATAAGAAAACGCCTAAGGAAGTTAGATATCCCTCTTAAATTTCAGGTTGTTTACTCTGAGGAATTACCCGATGATAGGGCTATTTTACTGACAGATGACGAACAAAATAAGAAATCAATCACGGGCACTATCGCTCAGAACCCAGCTGTAGCAGGCTGTTATGCAGCCTACGCGGCACTAGATTGGATTACAAAGGGAGGAACTTTATATAGGGATGAATAACAATGGATAAAATCATTATCAAGACTGAAGGAATCCGTAAGAGTTATGGCACTCTAGAGATACTGAAGGGGATCTCTATGGAGGTCCTAGAGCATGAGATCGTAGCCATCGTAGGAGCAAGTGGTGCGGGAAAAACGACTTTACTACAAATATTAGGGACTTTGGATAAGCCAGATGATGGCGAAGTTCTTATCGATGGAGTAAGTGTTCATAAACTAAGCAGCAATGAACAAGCTGATTTCCGCAATAAAAAAATGGGATTTGTGTTCCAATCTCATCAATTACTGCCTGAATTTAATGCAGTTGAGAATGTTGCTATCCCTGCGATGATTGGTGGACTGAACAAGAAAGAAGCTTTACAAAAGGCTACTCTTATTTTAAAGAAGCTAAGCCTTGGAAATCGATTGAATCACAAACCTGCCCAATTAAGTGGCGGAGAGAAACAGAGGGTAGCAGTGGCAAGGTCTCTGATAAATAATCCTACGTTAATTTTTGCAGATGAGCCTACTGGTGCTTTAGATAGTGGAAATAAGGAAGAGTTGCACTCCCTTTTCAGACAGCTCAGGGAGGATAGCGGACAAACATTTGTGATTGTTTCGCATGACCCAGAGATTTCTCATATCGCGGATAGGACTATTCATCTACAAGATGGGCTGGTGATATGAACCAAAGGGTTAGGATAGACAGAGAGGATCGTAAAGTATTATTAGCACTGGCTGGTGTATTGATTGCTTTTGTACTCTATCTCGGCTTACGTCCTACCCCAAGTATTGCCGATTCAAAAAATGAAGCACCTCAAGAGCTAACAGCTCTTTCAACAGACACTGTATCCCCTACCCCTCAACACTCCATTTCTAAAAAGGAGTATATCAATAAGGATACGTTACCAATACGTACAGACAGGTACCCTGGACCTCCCGAACGAATTAAATACCCTAGTAAGCTTCAGGCGGGTGCCACTATAGACCTAAATAGTGCAGATACATTGTTATTGAGAAGAGTGCCTGGCATAGGGGTGTCATTCTCAAGGCGTATATACAAGTACAGAGAGTTACTTGGAGGATATTATGTGGTCGAACAGCTACAAGAGGTGTACGGAATGGATAGAGAGCGTTATGACCAGATAGCTCCCTTCTTCGTTATAAAAACAGCAGTAAGACCGTTGATAATCACTGAGGATAGTATTCCTCGTCATCCATATCTACAGTATCGACATCAACACGTCCTGCAGGACTTAGCTAGAAAGCATGCAACGGTGACATGGGAAATGCTAATGGATAGTGGAGCTTTTTCACAAGATGACTCACTGAGATTAGCTCCATACCTGATGCTACCTAACTTTTTGGATGAAGAAAATATTTAAATTCACTTTATTATGAAGCAATCATCACATTTTTTAATTGGTGCCACTTCCTCTGGCAGTGGTAAGACGACTCTGACCCTAGGCTTATTAAGAGCCTTTCGTAACAGAGGCCTTTCGGTACAACCCTATAAATGTGGCCCCGATTACATAGATACTAAATTGCACAAAATAGCATCTGGAAATGACTCCATCAATCTAGATTTATTCTTATCCTCTTCTCAGCACGTTAAGCAAATCTATAACAAGCACTCTATTAATTCAGATGTATCAATAACAGAGGGTGTTATGGGGCTTTTCGATGGGTATGATAAAGCAAATGGCAGTAGTGCTGAAGTTGCCAAAGAGCTTGAATTGCCCATCATATTAGTTATATCCCCTAAAGCCATGGCGTACTCAGCAGCTGCGATTCTACACGGATTTAAAAGTTTTGACCCCTCATTAAATATAATAGGTGTTATTTTCAATAAAATAAATAGTGAGAGCCACTATCATATCCTAAAAGAAGCAGCAGACGCCGTCGGGATACATTCATTCGGGTACCTTCCTTCAAATGATGAACTCATCATTCCCTCTCGACACCTAGGATTAGTAGCCGATCGTGAACAAGTAATTGACGAATTAGCAGAAAAGGCGGCTGCCCATATTGAGAAAAACCTTGATGTTGATGGTATTCTCCAACGAACACAAAAAAGGATAGAGGAAAAATCAATTGAAGCCCCCCACTCTATTAAAAGACAGTTTACATCTGCTGTTGCTTATGATGAAGCCTTCTCCTTCGTTTATAGAGAAAATATTGCATACCTAGAAGAGAGAGGTAAGGTCTCTTTTTTTAGTCCAATTAAGGATACTATATTACCTAAAGCTGACTTTCTATACCTACCTGGAGGGTACCCAGAGAATTATTTAAACGAAATCAGCAACAATCATAAGCTGATGGAAAGCATAAGGGAATATATCGAAAATGGAGGAAAAGTCATCGCTGAATGTGGTGGAATGATGTACCTATCCAAAGTAATAATAGACGAAGATGGGGTCAGATACCCGATGGTTGGCATATTAGACCAAGAAGCAACATTGGAAGAGATGAAATTAAAACTAGGATATAGACAACTGGAATATAATGGTCTACAGCTAAAAGGACATGAATTTCATTACTCGAAAACCATAGGAAATTTAGAAAGTGTAGCTCAGCAAAAAAGTGCCACAGGTAGAAAAGTAGAGACTAAACTAATACGATACAAGAATGTATTAGCTAGCTACACCCACCTTTATTGGGCTGAGATGGAAGATTTAATGACAATATTTTGATAGCTATGAGCATATATACAAGAAGCGGGGATAAAGGGATGACAAAAATACATGGTGGGACTCGTGTTCCCAAAGATGATATAAGAATTGAGGCCAATGGAACCATTGATGAGCTAAATAGTATGCTTGGGGTCGTTCGTGCTTACCTAGAAGATAATCATGAATGGCAAGAACTCTTATATAAGATCCAAAAAGAGCTAATGATAGTGATGTCACTTGTAGCGACACCTCATTCTGAGAGAGACAAGAATCCCAATAAGCTGGAAGACGATATGGTTAATTGGGTTGAGTCTAAAATTGATGAGTATAAAGAGGCATTAGGGGAAGAGAGTAGATACTTCATCCTACCGGGTGGTAATTTAGTTTCTTCACATCTTCAGTTAGCTCGAACCATTGCCAGAAGAGCTGAGCGACATTTATGGACACTAAATAGAGAAGATGAGGTTCCAAACCAAATTTTAGTACTCATGAATCGTCTTTCCGATCTCTTTTTTATCATGGGAAGATATGAGATGCATAAACAAGGAGCACCAGAAGAAAGATGGCAACACTTCTTATATAAAAGAAAGTTGAAAAAATAGGGAATATGGTTGCTTAATTCAGATAATATATATATCTTTGCAATCAAATAAGAACAACATACAAGAGGAAGTGTGGGTGAGTGGCTGAAACCACCAGTTTGCTAAACTGACGTACGGGCAACCGTACCGGGGGTTCGAATCCCCCCGCTTCCGCTTTAAGTACTCTGGCAAAGACGAGCCTACCAGTACAACAAAACAGAAAGTGTCTTAATTCTCAACGAGTTAAGACACTTTTCTTTTGGTGCTAAGCCCCTCCTCAGAGCACCTCCAGAGACGGTCAAAACTCCCAAAATACTCTACTTTGGCTACAATCTGGCTACAGAAAAACGAGTGTGCCAAAAATTGTAGCCAAGAGCACTTACAGAGCACACATAGAGTACATACATTTTGTTGCTATTCAAACGATTATGTAGAACTTTGTAGCGTGGCTACAGAGAAAAAAGTAATCAAAAAGCACCCTGTATTCTTGGCTACAATTGGCTACAATTTTGGACTCAGGGAGTGGTTTCTGGCTACAATTTTTCTTCTGCTATCGCTACACTTTAACGACAAGATGTATGAAGACAATTTTCAGAACTGCTTTCTATCTCAGAAGCAACTATGTAAACAAAGAGGGTAACACCTCTGTAATGGCAAGGATTTACCTCAATAGTGAGCGTTTGTCCATTGGTTCCACTGGCATCTCCGTTAACGCGAAGTCGTGGGATAAGGAGAAGGAACGTATGAAAGGGCGTAGCACAGAAGCTCTCAGTACAAATCTACAGTTAGACAACATTCAAAATGGGCTACAGAACATCTTCCGAAGATTAGAGTTCTCTGACGAGCTTTCATTAGAGAGGATAAAATCGGAATACCTCGGCAAGAAGGAAGATGTAGATACCTTTATGACTCTCTTTGAGAAGTACAATAATGATGTACGACAGCAAGTAGGTTACACCAAGACACCTGCAACGCTTCAAAAGTATGAGGCATGCAGGAAACACTTTAAGGCTTTCCTGAAAAGCAAGTATCGCAGGTCAGACCTAAAAATCAGTGAGCTGACAGTTTTGGTAATTCACGACTTCGAGCTCTATCTAAGGACTGTAGGAAAACAGAATCAAAATACAGCTAATAAGACCCTTAAAACACTCAAGACAATAGTACTCTTTGGAAAGGGTATTGGGGTTATCCACCACGACCCATTTAGAAACCATCAATTCACCTCTACGCCTGTAGATAGAGGATTTCTTTCAGAGGAGGAAGTGATGACTATAGCAACTAAAGACTTAAGTGAGATACCACGCTTGGAGTTAGTAAGAGATATCTTTGTCTTTTCCTGCTTCACTGGACTTGCCTATATTGATGTCGCCAATCTCAAGCCCGAACATATCGTCACTCTGGATGACAAGGAGTGGATTATAACAAGACGACAAAAAACTAAAGTAGAATCCAACGTTTTACTACTGGATGTCCCTAAGAGTATCATTTCAAAATATGAGGGACAGACGACAAGAGAGGGGATGCTTTTCCCTATACTTAGCAACCAGAAGATGAATTCGTACTTGAAGGAGATTGCTGATGTTTGTGGTATCAAAAAGAACCTTACTTTTCACTTGGCCCGTCATACCTTTGCAACTCTATGTTTGAGTAAGGGAGTTCCTATGGAATCTGTATCTAAGATGCTTGGTCATACTAACATCAAGACCACTCAACTATATGCTCGTATTACAAATAAGAAAATTGAGCAAGATATGATGGAACTCGCTGATAAGATTGGCGACTTCTCACTCAATAATGTACCACCATTAGAATCAACCGCAATATGAATATAATTGCAGAGTTTAGCCCATCATGGGGTGTCACAAATTGTGATACCCTATCAAGCAATAGGATATGTAACAACAGATGATGATGAATGAATTATGACACAGAAGAAACAATTATCGTACTTCCTTTTGAAGTTAGAGAAGTATTTGAGTGACTATCATCCTGAAAAGTTACAGGATATAGCTTTCACCAACTCACGAGCCGAAGAGGCTCTGACTATCTATTATGAGGCTATTCAGCAAGGACACGACTACCTACAAGCAGAAGAACTCGCCTCAGAGACCTTGTTTCGAGGACTTCATTTCTCTGCTTATGATACCATTCGGACGATCTTGGAGAATGAGTTTGAATCAGGGCTACCTGAGCCTTTGCCTGAAAAGTTAGCACCTATTCTACTCAGAAGCCAAGCCATCAAGGAAGTATTACAAAAGTATGTCCTCAGTGATGAGTTTGATGGTACCCGAGAGTATGAATTGCTCTACACAGAACTCACTGGCACGATTGCATTGCTGATAGAGGAGAATAAGCTCCCTACTATGGAAGCATAGCGTGCGGAACTAATCATTAACCTATGGAGCTTCTATCGCTTCAAGAGCTAAGATATTCAAGCCGTTTCACACGCCAATGGGGGTTCCCCCTTGTCTTTGTGACACCGCTTTATTTTGTCCGCTCTTGAAACCCAAATAGAAGCTCCAGTTATGAATAAGAACATTATTAATAGAGACCCGCACGAGCCAGCTTTCCTTCCTTTTGAGAAGGCAACTCCCCAAGCTCCAGTAGAGCCAGAATTGACCAAGTCACAGTTCATCCGTTGTCGACTTCGACAGCTCTTTTACGTTGCTCTCATTGCCGGCATCCTCTATGGTGGCTACCGACTCCTTGTCAAGATACTTACGCCCGAAGTTCTGACCATCATCGGTATCATCGTAAGCTTCCTTATCCTCCGCTGGGTAGTCCGCATCGTCCTCCGCATAGCTTTCACCATCCTCAGCTTCATCTTTTGGTTCATCATTATTTGTGCCCTCCTCTTTGTTGTCCTTTAAAATAATGAAGATATCACCTTGAAATAATCAGTATCTTAGCGATGTGTAGAACCTGCCAAGCCTCTCACTGACGCTCAAATTGGCAGGTCGTTTTGTATGTACTTGAGCAAAGACTTGCACAGCCCAAAGTACATATGTCCTAGCAACCTTCAAGAAGCTCACGACCAAGCCGTCAAGGCAGTAGAGCGACAAAGAGAGCAGGAGCAGCAGAAGAAAAGACGACTCAAAGCAGTAGAAGCCGAAGCACTCTTTAGAGAGCAAAAGAGCCAATTCTTTGGCATCGCTTTCACAGACGGTACCATTCAAGTACGAGTGTTAGAAAGTGTACAAGAATACGTAGAGGAAGGTACTTCCATGCACCACTGTCTCTTTCTTTGCTAGCGAATACCACCTGAAGCCCAATTCCCTTATCCTTTCTGCTACTATAAATGGCAAACGAATAGAAACCATTGAACTCGATCTTGAGACTCTTAAAGTCATTCAAAGCCGTGGCATCTGTAACTCCACTACCGAGTACCACGACCAAATCCTACAACTTGTCCAGCAAAATAGCCACCTCATCGTACAGCGACTAAAAGTTGGTTGCTCACTCTCAGCAAATGTCGATTGAGGCAAACTTCCCAATCTCTCTTTGGAGGTTAATAAGGCTATAAAAATCCATATAGTATCATTGCTGTCCGATAAAGCTTTTTAGTTAGAAATTAAAGTAAAGGGCTTTATTGGACATGAATGTTATTATTTATATTCTCCAAGAGTCCTTTTTCAAATCGCTCTAAATCAATACCTCTTTTTATATAATTCATTGGTATTCGTGTCCTAAAGTCACCATCTAAACAGAACTCATTTTCTTGATGGGCACTATCATAAATCTCTACTAAGTGTTCTACATGATCACCTATGTCAGTGTTGAATTTCATATATTCAGCCACACTTTCAATGTTTTCAATTTTAAGTCTGTCTTCTCCTTCGTATTTAGTCATATCTATTGAACATAAGGCAAAGCAAGCACGCTTTTCGTGAGCTTTTAATGTCTGATTTCTTGAAATCCTTATTGGGGTTTCTTCTTTCCATTTTGATTTAACCTCAATGTAATAAACTGGATTCCCATTGACATAAACTACAAGGTCTTGACCATCTTGTTCGTTTACCACATTTGCTTTTAAGTGTTCCTTTAATCTTTTCTGCAACACATCTTCCAAGTGATTCCCAATTTGCATTTTAAATTGTAGATCGAGTTTCTCTTGCTGTTGAGTCTGCCATGCCTCTTCAGCCAATCTTATCAATTCACAGGGATCTGAATGTCCAGCTATTTCCGCTAACTTTTTTATTACAGTATCAGTCTGACTTAAAATAGTGAAGGATGCTTCTTGGTCTGCCAACTGAGCCAATATCGCCGATTTATTTCTTGATGTTGCTGGATATAGCTTTTCATTGTTTTCCTGCTCAGAATTAAAACTCCTAATGATGTCTATAATATCACTTTTAAAAGGGTTATCTTTCATGTCAATTTCATTTCCAGATTCCCCAAAGAACCGTTTCTCTATCTTAGACGTCAAATCCAAAGCTTCGATAGTATCCAAATCATTGTGAATATTTTCAATTGACGCAATTAACGAATGTGCTAGTTCGTTTCTTATTGGATTTTCTGGCTCAACTATCTTGTCGTATAAATCCTTTACAGACTCTGGTATTTTATCATCCCTTTTAAGATTGCTTATCTTTTTTAGTTGGTAAAGTTGATTTGGAAAAATCTGATATTCCCAAAATATCCTTTTTATTTCCGCATACTTGAAAGCCTCTTTTAAAATAGTGACTAGTTCGGTTAAATGTTCTTCTGTCCATTTAGAGTCTTTATTACTAATGTCATTCAAAAACACTCTGAATAAATCGTTTTGTCCTTTTCTGGTATCTAAATTGTTTCCTTCGTCCTTTGAAATATTAGGAAGAATAATCGGTTCTGAAGCTAAATCATAATACTCTTCAATCAGTTTTGTCACTTGCACAGGACCACTTGTTGAATCTTCACGTGGGATAATCCTAGCATACTGAATCAAATATTTTAAGTATCCTTCAGGCAGATCTTTTGAACGTGTATTATCCTTTATATGTTCATCTAATGAAGCATTGATAAACTCCATGTATTTTTTTCTGTCAAAGTCTGAAAACTCCAAACCTTCAAGTAAAAAATCAGGATCAATTTGGCTATTAGTTATTTCTGGATTAATCGCATTTGCTATATCAAAGAGTTCTTCAGGCAATTCAATAGTTTTTTTTAACTCTATTTGCTTCCTAAATTGACCTTTAATATTGGGTAGTAATTTATTATTTGCGAACAATTCTCCCTTCCCTTTACGAATCATTTCATTATACAATAGAATTAAATCTTCCTTCTTGAATGATTCAATTTTTCCCTTCTCCGATAGCCGTTCAGCAATGTCATTAAATTCAATCCATTCTGTGCCTTGGATATCCCAATCATCTACTAGTTTTGTCCAACTTCGTATGAGGTCTAACTTAGGAATCTTTTCATATAACACACTAACAACGTTGTAGATGGCCTCCAGCGTGGGTTCATCTACTTCATGTATTATATTATTTTTAAGAAAAGATACGTCTTGTGTCGATAGTCGACCGGTTGGCGTTTCAACAAGCGGAAGAGTCTTAAAGCTATCCGTCCACTCTTCTTTGATTTTTTTAAAGTATTCGTTTAGCTCTTCATTGTCAGAATTAACTGGAAAATTGACTTGAGAAAGTAGGTGAGGATTTTGGATTTTCGAAAGATTCCGATTAAGAAAAGAGTTAATGGAATCAAATGCCTCTTTCATAAGCTTCTGATTGATTAATTCTTCCGCCTCGTTTTTTTCATTTTGTGAATTAAGATGTAAGCCGTCTCTCGGTTCAGTAGGATGAAAGTTTTTTGAATGAATTATATAGTTAATCCCCAAATGCTCTGTACCAATTAATGGGTAAAACAAAAAAAGTCGTGGCAGAGTGTCTTGCAAATTCACTGCTTCTCCAATGCTTCCATCAGCAGGTGAATTACTTTCAATGGGTAAAACAATGGCTAATCTATCAGTTTTAAGGTAGTTAATCCTTCTCTCCTTGTCATTTATCTGTATTACTCTCGTGTAAAAATCTCCGTTGTCTATTTCAGCTTCTTTATTGAGGTAAGTTGTTGTTACACCTTCATTATCTGTAACAGTCACTTTCTTTAACCTGTCATTAAAAACCATCACATAGGGCAAAATCACATTGAGTGACTTGGTTGCATCAAGTGCTCTTGTTTTATTGAGTTCATTGTTAAAGCTGAATTTAAAAACAGTTTTTGGCAACTCGTCAAAAGTCGGTTTCTTCTTCAGTAATTCTTCTACTTGAGCTCTTAGATCTTTTATTTCATCACATAATTTCTCCCAATCTTGCGTGCTACGATCTATTTTTAAGTTGCTGAATTTTATGTGTCCTGAACCTTCTTCAGTTTCATCTTGAATAGCAGCACTTACTTCCACTATGTCACCAAAAGAGTGTGATGTCATAAAGCCTGTTCCGTACTGTCCTATAGGATCACCTTCTTCTCTTTCTTCTTTCTTTTCCGTAAGAGTTTTTGAACTCACTTGTGTAAATAAACAATCTAAAGTGTGCATTGTAAATGGCTCCCCATTATGAGAAAAAACCAATTCTTCTTCTCGTAACTCTATCTCAATTTCACAGGAAGGACTTAAATCCACCGCATTCTGGAATAGTTCCCAAATAGCTCTTTTGGCATGGTTAGGTCCAATTTTCTTTATGCCCTGAATAATCTTATCTGCGTGTTGCTTTAAGTCATTACGTTGAGTTTGTTCTCTATAAATAGCAGCTTTTGATACTTTTGCCTCCATAAAAATAACTTAGTTGATAGTGGTACAGTCTCTGAAACAGAAAGTAAACTTCTAATTAACACAACAAAGATACTGCTTTCCTACATATTACTACGCACATTCTATATTTTTCGAACAGCAACGATAGAATAAAAATCAAGGCGACTGGCTATCACAGTTAGTCGCCTTATTGGTTGACAATTTAAAAATCACCTATTCATTCAAACTATAAAGAAACCGTTTATTTAGTACGCTTATTATTGAAGTCGAAGGAGAGGTGCTGGAGCTGACCGTGGTTGTCCTCGATGTAGATGTCGATTAGTTGGCGGTCGGTGGAACGTGAGGTGTAGTAGAGCCTAAAGGACTTGCTTTCCAATGAATAGCGGTCATTTGGCTCAAAAACAACTCCATCAAGTCTGAGTTCGCCCTCACCCTCGGGCTGGAAGTAGCGGATGGTGTAGCGAGTGTCTGAGAAGTTGCCCTCCGACTTGAGGAAACAACGGATTTCAGCCGTCTCTCCTAGTCCAATCGCCTTGCGTACTGGCATCGTCTCCACCTCAAATGGGAAAACCGTCTGCACATCCAGAGTACGATCACAACTACTAAGGCAAAACCCAGCCAACGCGAGTACCCCCATTACCCATATCATTCTTCTTATCTTATTCATAAATTCACCCTCAATCCAATAGTTACATTAGGTCTAAAAGCATTCAAGTTTGAGCCAAAGAGCATTCGCCCTTGCCCTTTCACCACAAATAGCCAGCTATCCGTTAAGAATAGCTCCACCGAAGCCTGCAAAGCACCACCATATACTAAGCGAGATTTGTCCAGCAATATTGCACCATCTGGCAAATCAGCCTTCCCACCATTCACCTCCTCATAGCCACCTAATCCTGTAGCTCCGAGATAGAAGAAGATATTCTTTCCTCCGTCCGAAAGTATCGGGTGCATATACCCCACTTGAAGCAGTCCACCGAGGACAGCCACGTCAGATGAGCGATAGTCGTAAGTTTGCCCTTCACACTCCAGAGCGAGAAAGGCATAGTTGGCGGTTTTGAAGTAACGCACCAGCGACACTCCAGCCGTATAGTTCTCAGCTCGAAAAAGCTTCTCGGCTCGGACTATAGGCACCCCGCCAAAGAGTTCCAGTCCCTTCTGATTGGGGATAAGCCTCTGAGCTTGTGACGGCATCGCTACCGCAATAATCAGAGCCAGAAATACCATTACTCTTTTCATCACCACTTCAGCTTTAGGTTATCAATGCGCCTTGCTCTTAGCAAGTCCTCATTCTGCATATAAAACGTGAGCGTCCGCCCACCATTACGTTCATAGAGCGTCACCTCCAGTTGCTTATCCTCCGTGAGGGCAAATTGCTCCAGAGCAAAGACCGTTCGTTCCTTGCCATTGGGGTGCACTTGCATGATTTGATGATAGGCACGGAGTGGTTGAAGTACTCGTTCCTGAATAGCCGTCTGCTTCGCCACCTTTTTGTCCACCACCTTAAAAGAGACGAAGTCCACCGAGAAAGGCATATTACTCTCATTGTCAATGCGCGTGTGGAAGTAGAGCAAGCCATTATGAGCATAGAGACCACGCAACTGAAAACGTAAGCCAAACTGCCTGGCTCCAATATGCTTCACCTCCCGCTTATTGTTCTGGTAAATCGTCTGCATAATCAATTTCACCAGTACTGGACTTTCATTGCCCAGCTCTCTAAAGTAGATGTCTGCTCTATTGGAGGGCAAGCGACCATTTGTTGGACTAAGGAAATCCTTCATCTCAATATTGAGCTTTTCGGGTTCATCAACATACTTCACATTAAAGCTGTAGAACGAGCCGTCATCGCAAATCACCGAGAGATTACTCTCCCTTTCAAAGTCCCTTACGGCCGCCTTCACCCTCAATACATTCTCCGCCCCTCCCCCCTCGTCCGCTTTCCCAGCGACCAAGGCATTGCTTCCTAAGTCCACATAACGGATAGGAGCAGGAAAAATCAAGTGAACCGTCTTGTCAAAGGTTACTTCCAAGCCATAAGGCACTACTACACGACCATCGGGGATCGTTCGACTCATCCCTTGATAAAGGTCTCCTGAATCTTGTGCTACAGCACTCATACCAAGTCCGAGTGCCAGCACCGCCATTAGCATTACTTTCTTCATATTTATTCGTTAGTATATCGTTTGTTATTTACTCTGCACTAAGTAGAGCTGATGCCCACCCTTAATCGTCACCTTAATGGCTCTCAACTTCTTTTGGAGCAGTTGGCTTGCCCCCTGCATCACACCTCGAGCAGCCTCAGAGATGATTTGGTCTTTGGCAGAAGAAGCAAAGGTGAAGGAAGTACCCATAGAGCCACCTACAGTTGCTCCCACCTCCTTAAGTGCCATCACCTCCTCAATGCCAGGTATCGCAATGCCCTCTTGAGCATCGAGGTCAAAAGCGGAGAGAGCAACTGAGAATATTCTATCCCCCACCTCAATGGAGCGAACAAATAGCCTCATCCTATACCCCTCAATCTTTGCTTGAGCCACAAGAGGAGCATTTCGAGGAAGTCGAATACCCGATAAGAGAGCAGGCTCTGAGAGCCGAAGGAGTACAAAGCTACCTTCCTGTAAGGTCGTCGTCTTATCGACCACCACTTTAAGCGTATTTCGTGGTACAACTTGCTCTGGTACGGTGGCGACAGAGTGAAATCCCCAATTTCGCTCACTCGCCCCGTAGGTAGCGATGAAGGCCGAGTCGGTCATCGGTCGGTCCAGCCTTGAGACCACCGACTTCCGATCCGCCAGCACCTCCATCTGAGGTAGCTCAGTTGTCGGCATACCGCTATCCATAGGTTTAGAAGTATCGTCTGCCTCTTCAGAGTTACCCTCAAGGGAAGGTATAGCTCCCCCACTATTAGGCAAATACTTCGCAGCCATCTGGTAGCTCTTCTCCATCAGAGCCAGCTGACGATCCTCCTCGCTTACGATGTCTCTTTCCCTATCATTCAGCTTCTGCTGAAGTCGCTCCACCTCCTCACGCAGGTAATCTATCTCCCCCTCATAATAGTCCTCCGCTTCATGAAAAGAAGCCAACAACTCATTATTTCGCTCGTACTGCTCCAGAGAAGAGCCAATCTTGGTAGAGACAGGTTCCTCTTCACGCAGTAGTTCCTCCTGCTCTCCTTGGCTAAAGTAGTCCGAGAGCCTGCCGATCTCCTTGCGTTGCTCAGCTACACTCTCCTCATAGCTTCCCAATTCATAAGCCTTCAGCTTATTCTCCTCCAACTGCTCTACCGAAGCTTGGGGTACCACATCATTCAGCCCCGACTGCTCCAAGGTCTTACTGCCACCACTTGGCTTAAAGATAAACCACATGGAGAGCCCAAAGATAAGCCCCAGGGCAGAGAAGATGAGCCACTTCTTGACCTGTTCCCGCTTCACTTGTGGTAGACCTCCGTTCTTACTATCTCCCATTGCTTAAATTGTGATTAAAGTTATCCTGCTCCATGGCTAATATCTGGGTCGCCACCACAGAAGCGATAGAGTCAGTTTGTTTCAGTTCGATGGGGCTATCCCATAGTGTCTCGCCCTCCCTGATGATAGCAGGGGTGTCACATTTCTTGATGAATAGCTGAGCCATCATATAGAGAGAAACCACTAGGTAGATACCACTCAGTAAGTAGACTACTGTGGTCTGCTGCTTTGGGGTGAGCCTACCACATTGCCTCCTCAACCAAACCTCCCCCCTCCTTAAGAGCTGACTACGCCTACGTCTCATCGCTTTATGGTCTGTAAGTCCCTATTCTCCACTACAACAAACTGCTCCATCAGGAAGCCCTGCGGATTATTATCCGAGCGGACCGAGTTTTGGAGGGTACACCTCGTCACCAAGCTACGCTCCGTGATGTTGCTCTGCCGGATGATGTATTGTCGCCCAAAGGTCTGCACCTCATAAGGGTAGACCTCGAAGTTACACTGGATAGAGTCCAGTACCACCCGTTGATTGATATTGCCCGAGATAATCCGATTGTAGTACCCCTTCTCCGCCAAGTCCTTGTAGTAGTTGAAGGCAGACTTGTCGCACAGCATAAAGGCACGAGCCATATTGCTCTCGATGGCCTCCTTATCAGGAGCTATCGTAAAGAAAAGCTCGTGAAACCGCCGTACATGCTCCCTCGCCTCTACAGGTCGATTGGTCGCGGCATCCTGGCTCAGTGCCAAGATGAGCGACTTGCCATTGTCCAGCACATATACCTTCTCCCGCTGTTCGCGAGCAAAGGCATAAGAGCTGTAGAGGGCATAACCACATACCCCAAGGCAAAAAAGCACAAAGAGTATGGCATAGAGCCTAATCTGCTTAAAAGAACTCTCTATATTTGTTAGTGATTTGAATTCCATTATATCTGTTTGTTATCAGCCCCCAGCCTCCTAAAAGGGGGAGCCTGTTATTTCTTAGTAAGCATTCCCTTAATCCTTCCTGCTACATTACCTACTGCAGCTCCACCAGCACTTGCCACCTGCTTTCCACCAGCATATGCTTTCTGTGCACCAGCTTTTCCAGCCTGATTGACATTGCGACCATAAGAGCCAATGCCACCACCAGCCTCGATAATCCACCCAGCCACTGTAGGGACAGAGAAGTACCCCACGATACCGATGAGGAAGAAAGCCATATAGTACCAGCTTCCCACCTCAGGAATAAAGTTGGGGTCAGCCAGTTGAGCAATATCCTTCTGAAGCATCAAGACCTGAATCTTGGTCAGTAGAGCTGTGAGGATGCTACTCACTGGCAGCCATAGGTAAACAGAGATATAGCGACTAAACCAAGCCGATAGGGAACCCCCTAAACCATCCCACACCGCAATGCCAAAGACGATAGGTCCCAATATAGAGAGGACAATCAGGATAAAGGTGCGTAGCGTATCAATGATGAGTCCAACCGCATGAAAAAAGAACTCCAAGATGTCCTGTATCGCTTTCATGATCCATTGCTTTGTCTTATAGGCAGCTCGCTCCGCATACATCCCAGCAATGGTGATGGCGTCCGAGGGACCAATAATCCCCATCTCATCAATCTTGGCATCAAAGAGTTCATTAGAGACGAGGTAAGCCTTCTCAGGGTCTCTAAGGAGAGCCTCCTCCTGTAGCTTGTCCCTCTTGGCTCTGAGACTGCCCAGCTCCCCCTCCTGCATCACAACCAACTGTTGTGTTCCCTTGACCACAGGAGAGAGGATGGTATTCATCGTCCCAAGAACCAAGGTTGGGAAAAACATAATACAGCAGCCCAGAGCAAAAGGACGCAACAGAGGATAGAGGTCAATGGGCTCTGCCCTTGCCAATGAAGCCCAAACACGTATAGCGATATAGAAAAGCGCCCCCAAACCAGCAATCCCCTTAGCAATACCAGTCATATTGCTACAGAGCGGCATCATCTCCTCGTAGGTGCTACGAAGGAGTTCATGTAAACTTGAAAAGTCCATCGACTGTTACCTATTACCAATACCGTACATCATCACCCCCATATAGAGACAGCACCTGCTGAAGCTCCCCCTTCTGCTTGGCACGGACATAGCTAACCGAGATATTCTTACGGGTATAGTAAGAGACAATCGAGCGGTATTCACGTACGGTGTTATAGATCTGATCAATCATCTGCATCCTTTCATGGTCACTCATAGAGAAGATATTGCTCTTAGAGACCTGCTTTAGCTCACGTAGGCTCTCACCACTCAGTTCCAAGAGCTTGGTGTACCCTGAAGCCATCGCAGCCAACTCTGCAGGTCTGAAGTTGGAATCATTGAGCATTTTCCTGAAAGAGGTGACATAAATCTCCGAGATGTCGCCCACCATCAAGATGGTCTCTTTGACCTTGTATGCATCCCCAATGAGGTTATTCACCTTCTTAAGGGCATCGTAGTACTTCTTGCTCTCATTGTACAGCTTCTCCACCTCCTTGAAGTTGTCCAGGGTGTTCTTAACCGTCTTACTGGCGGTTGTGATCTCCTTAATCGTATTAACGATATTTCCAGCGAAGTTAGTGGGGTCAGCAACCACCCACTGAGCGTTGGCTCTGCCGATTAGCCCGAAGAGCAAAACGCCTAAAATCCATAGCTTCTGTTTCATCATCTCTTTGTCGTTTATAGGGTTACTTATTCTCTCGTTTTTCTCGTTTCTCTTGTGCCAATTGACGGATCGCCACCTCAATGTCGCCACCCAGTTGCTCAGCACGTTTCATCACCTCCACCTTCTCCAACTCTTCAGTGGTATAGGTGAGGTACTCCTCCATAGAGACCTCTGTAGCATAAACGGCAGACTGCACACCACCCAGCCCTATCCACACCTCCTTGTAGAGGCGGTTCGGGTCATTGTTCATATTGATGGAGAGGATTTGTCCTTTCTCCTTTTCGGAGAGACCGAGCATCTCCTGAATGCCATCAAACTTGGTCATGTACTTACGCTGGTCTAAGAGAATCTTACAGTCAGAGTTGTTGATAATGCTCTCCTTAACAATGGGAGACTGAATGATGTCATCTACCTCCTGTGTCACCACGATGGCTTCACCATAGAACTTACGCACCGTCTTGTAGAGGTACTTGATATAGTCTGCCATACTGGCACTAGCGATCGCTTTCCACGCCTCCTCAATAAGGATCATCTTACGGATCCCCTTAAGTCGCCTCATTTTATTGATGAAAGCCTCCATAATAATGATGGTGACGACAGGGAATAGATCTTTGTTATCTTTGACCGCATCAATCTCAAAGACGATAAATCGCTTCGTGAGGAGGTCGATGTTCTTATCCGAATTGAGCAAGAAGTCATAGCGACCACCCTTGTAATACTGCTTGAGTGTCGTTAAGAGGTTATCAACATTAAAGTCCTCCTTGGTTACCTTAATGTCTCTCTGCTTCAGCTCCTCACGGTAAGTGTCACGGAGAAATTCGTAGAAGCCATTGAAGCAGGGCGTATGCACAGGAGTAACCTTGATAAATTCAATGTAGGCATTGACGGCAGAGCCCAGCTCTCCTGCCTCCGTTTTGGTAATCCTTTCATCAGAACTCTTCCATAGAGTTAGAAGGAGGGTACTGATGCTCTCACGCTTTTCTACATCGAAGACATTGTCATCGGTGTAGAAAGGGTTGAAGGAGATAGGGCTTTCATCGGTATAGGTGAAGTAAACGCCATCCTTACCCTTGCTCTTCTGATGGATTAAACCGCATAGTCCTTGATAAGAGTTACCGGTATCTACCAAAAGGACATGAGCCCCTTGCTCATAGTATTGCCGTACCATGTGGTTGGTAAAGAAAGACTTTCCCGAACCTGACGGACCAAGGATAAACTTATTGCGGTTGGTGGTAATCCCCCTCTTCATCGGCAGGTCTGAGATATCCAAATGGATGGGTTTGCCAGACAGACGGTCTGCCATCTTTATTCCAAAAGGTGAGAGCGAATCTTTATAGTTGGTCTCTGCTGTAAAGAAGCAGAGTGCAGGCTCGATGAAGGTATAGAAACTCTCCTCGCTGGGGAAGTCGGCAGCGTTACCAGGCATACCCGCCCAGTAGAGGGTGGCTGTATCTACGGTGTTGTGCCTTGGCTTGCATTCCATGAGTGCAAGGGCAGAGCCAACATCATTCTTAATATTGCGTAGCTCTTCGGGGTCATCGCTCCAAGCCATCACATTGAAATGGGCTCTTATGGAAGTGAGACCTTGGGAGTGGGCTACATTAAGGTACTCCTGTATCCACTCCTCATTGATTTGGTTGCTACGGCTATAGCGACCGAGGGAGTGCATATTGCGGGCCGACTTCTCAAACTTCTGTAGGTTCTCATCACTATCCTCAATAAAGAGGTACTGGTTGTAGATGTGATTACAGGAAAGCAATAGACCGACTGGAGCAGCAAAGCTCAATCGGCAATCACTTCTATCTGTAGAGAGCCGTTCGTATCGACTATCGGTACTCACGGAGGTGGGTAGGTCATCAGTGTCAGAGAGGGTATGGAGACAAAGGATATTGTCCCCAACCCGCACCTTATCTGCTCCTAATCGGATGTCTTGAAGGGATGGGTTGCTATCACCATTCAAAGAGAAATAGCAATCCAATAGCCCGTAGTGATGCTCGCTACCGACTATTTCCTCTTCAGTAAGCCGAGTCAGCTTGATTTGTTCGCTATCATTAATGATTCGTTCAAACTGGTCTACTGCCTCCAAGAACTTGGTGACCTCCTCTTTGTCACTAATCTCTTTCGGCAGGATATGCCCACGGCACAGCGTAGAAAAGTTGCTCTGTCTTTGCATTCGTTGCTTATTGGTCTTGGTAAGGAAGAGGTAACAGCTATGATTGAGGAAGGGACGCTCATTGAAGTGCCTTTCCGAAGCTCGTGAGAGGAAACTTAGCCATTCCCCGCCTTGCTTACTGGTCAGCTCTTGCTGATAGTTCTCCTTGATGAACCAATCCTGCTTATGCACGATGGAGTAATTGGGCAACACCTTAATGGCTTTATGCCAAGCAGAGTGCATCGCCTCATACTCTACAGAGGTGATGGTGAAGAGCTCAGGAAGCTCCACACGAAAAGCGACTGTAATGTCTGCATCCTTAGAGACAATGCAGTCGTGCTCCACCGCCAATAGCGGGAACTTACGCTCTAATGTGCTTATCTTACTGCTGTTTCTCATCTGCGTAGTGGTGTAGACTTGAGGTTATTGAAGAGGTGTGCGACGGAGCGTCTATTGATGAGGTAGCGGGGGTGACTTTTAATCGCCCCTCGCTTCATCAATCCATATTGTCCGTACTTACGGTTCATGGCAAACGTTTGCCACACCACAACGGTGGCACCCACTAAGCCTATGACCAGACAGACCACTTGATGGACGCCAATCAGGTAGAGGATAACAACGGTAATGAATGTACCCAGTAATCCTCCTGCGAAGAGGAAGAGGTACTGAGCTTTCAGTCCCTTAAACTCAACGCTACGTCCAACACCCTTATTGATTTCCCACTCAGCCATACCCGCTAAATGATTCTGATATGATGATGTTTAGAGGAAGAAGCTCCTAAGGATCGTAGCTGCAACGATTAGGAAGATACAAGCTCCAAACCAAGAGGCAGCGGTCTTGCTGGTGTCAGGGTCACCACTAGAGAACTTATTGTACACTTTCACCCCACCAATCAGGCCCACTACTGCCCCGATGGCGTAGATAAGCTTGGTGGCTGGATCAAAGTAGGAGGTGACCATCTTAGTCGCCTCAGTAATACCAGCCATCCCATTGCCCTGCGCATAAGCTCCCATAGTAGTCCCTGCTATGAGGAGCAGTGCCAGCATTAATTTCTTTCTGTTCATACGTCTGTTTCTATTCGTTATCTATTCATCTATCGTCCTCTGTAAGATTAGAGATAGTATGAGAGCGGTCGCTCTTCTGTCTCCTCTAATTTCTCTTCTATCATAGGCGTCTCTTGAACCGCTACTTCAAGTTGCTCCTCTTCTACCTCTCTTATCACCTTCATAATGGCTTTGCCTGTCTCATTAAAGTGAGCCAAGTTCTTGTTCAACTGCTCCAGCATATCGGTGCCCCGAAGTGCTCTTACAGTTGCTTTGACTGCTTCGGCTTCCTCCTCTCCTAACTCCTCTTTCTGAGTAGCGCCTTGGAGGCGAGCAAGCTCCTTAACCAGTACACCACCTGAAGGGGACGGCTCAGTCGCTGAAGCATCGTCAAAGAGCAGTAGAGCTTCTCGCTCCTCTTCTTCTGGATCCACCTCTTCCATGTCGTTAGAGTAATCCACATCAAGCTCCTCCAGCTCCATTTCATGCTCTGAAACACCTGCTATCTCGGGTGATTCAGGGGCAAATATAGGGATGTTTTCTACTGCTTTTTCGGATGGGGAAGTCAAGAGAGGTGAGGGGAATTCTTGGGGAATAAAGGGCTGACTCTTGCCTACTAAGCGAGCGAGCTGCTCCTCCTTTCTGGAGGAGGGACTACGCTCTGTTCTTTGCCCTAAATCCCCATCAGACTTTCGGTCTGAGTGCTTTAATTGCTTTAATAGCTTCTTGTAGCGAATGTCGGAACGGTATCTCGCTACAACCTTGAGGAGTAAACCTGTTATCAAGTAGAGGATCGCTACACTTAGCCAGACTACAGCTAAGATAAGGAGTGTATTGAGTAGGGTAGTGGTATTCATTCTGGTATGGTCTCTTTGCGTCGTCGTTTAGCGGTGACTTGGTTAATCAAATCTCTATACTCACTGATGTGGTCCCTTAGGATGTTCTCAATATAGGCGGTGAGGGTCGTCCTACTTCCTAAGTCCTGCAGAATAATCTTAAGGAGGGTCACGGTGTCCCGACTGAGTGAAAACTGGGTCTTGCTCTCAAGCACTTTGGGCGCCAGGAAGATTTGCTGATACTCGACAAAGTCCTCCCTGCTCTTAGTCGTTTTACTCCGCTTCTGCTGCTTGGAGGACGCCTCTGTAGAAGGCATTGTTTTCTCAATAGGATTAGGTGGAGATGAGGTCTCAGTATCTAAGGCATCTACCTCATCCCGGTCCTCCAGCAATCCTTGAGCAGAAGCCTCCTCGATGGGTTGGTCATAGAATGGGCTATTCTCTGCAGTCCTATGGGTGACCCCCATCTTACCCATCTCGTCAAGCTTCTTGGTCAATAGGGCTTTTCGCCTCTCCTCAATGGTTGCCATCTTGCTCGTCTCTTATGGTAGTTAGTTGAATCCGATTGAGTAGCTCTGTGACCCACTCATCTATTCCTGTGCCGATACGGAGTGCGGGAGCAGGTGGCAGGTAAGAGCAGCGAAAGACACCTTTTACGCCTCCCAGTGCAAGCTCTCTTGAGAACTTTACGGAGCTGTACACTTTGGCATCTAAGAGTGAGAGGCCATGCTCCTTGATGTAGCGGGTGTACTCCTCTATCACACTATTTTTGGCACGGCGATCTACTTTGTTCCAAAATAGAAAGAGCTCCTTTATACGTGCGTCGTCTGTGGAGACACCTATGTCTTCAATGGTCTTGGCATAGGCTAAGGAGGAGGCCAAAGACTGTACGTCTGGCTCTATGGGTGAGATAATGTAATCCATCTCGATAGAGAGGTTGAGTAACTCTAAGGTACTGGCGTGACCAGGGAAATCGAATATGACCAACTCTGGGGTTAGCACCTTCTCAGTACCAATCAGTCTTGAGACCTCCTTCAATGCCTCTTCTACGGGTACAGCAGATATGGGATAGGAGGGTTTCCCAAACTTCTTAAAATGCAGTTGCATCCCCTGTGCTATTTCGGGGTACTCTTCTATGGTGTCACGGTCACGCTCTCGCAACTTGAGGAATGACTCCTGCCGTCCATCACAGTCTACCACAAGAAGGTCTATGCCTCTTTCATAATAGAGAATTGCGGAGAAGAGTTCCGCCAGGGTGCTCTTTCCCACGCCTCCTTTTTGAGAGGCAAAGCCTACATAGATGGGTCGCTTTCTGTCCGTTTTGGTCTTACTCATACCTATCCTGTTTAATTGTTAAAAATCGATTAGTCGATTAGTGAGTGAGCTCATCATCTCACTCATCATCTCACGTTCTCACTAATCCACTCATCCACTAACTCACTCTCTAACTATCCTTCTCACTCAATACTTAGTGAACAGTATCATGAGTGAGCTATCTATATCGCTATCTCATGAGTTGGCTCATTAGTGAGCTCACTAACTGATGAGTTACACCACAAAGTAACTCACTAATTAGGTAGGTAACTATCACTCGGGAGGTATAGGGGCGTAGAGGGACAACACAAGAAACCAACTTATACTGAGGTGGTTACTTATCCTTGTACCTTTGTGAAGCAAAGGTTTATGACTGATTGGAGGGGTGTTGCTCACCCGAAGTGAGAGCTCGCAGGGCTCACACTTCATCTCTCTATCTTGTTGATACTGGCAAGGTGTGTTTTTGTCCGACAAAACTCCGTTTTTCCGACAAAAGACCTTGCCCCACAGGGGAGAGAAATCACTCCAAAGTCGTGATGAGAAGAGAATAAAGAGATGGATAAGAAAAAGGAGCGATGGGATCGCTGGGATACACGGATTCCCAACCCAAAAGATCAGCTTAAGCTGATTGATATGTACCAGCGTTCTGGTGCAAAAACGAAGTCAGATTTCGTGCGAGCGAGGCTGTTTGGGGAGGAGTTTAAGGTGATTACTGTAGATAAATCGGCTGTGGATTATCACCGTAAACTCTCCGAATTGACCTCCCAAATTCATAAGATTGGGGTGCTGTATAATCAAGCAGTTAGGGCAATCAATAGCTATAACTCGGTCAAGACGGCTCAGATATTACTGGGGAAATTGGTGGGGCTATCGAGGCAGATAATGGCTCTGCAGGAGCAGGCCATAGCTCTGACGATTGACTTTCGGGAGAAGCGATGATTGCGAAGATTTCGGCCACGGCTAATCTTGGGGGTACGCTTGGCTACAACTTTAAGAAGGTGGAGCGTGAGGAGGCTTCTGTGCTATTGGCAAATGGTCTCTACCTGCAGCAGAAAGGTCAGCCTTACACGATGGAGCAGGTATTGGCTGATATGCAGCTGGCTATCCCAGATAGGTGCAGAACAAAGAAGGTGGTTTTTCACTGCTCACTCAATCCGCATCCTGATGAGCGTTTGGATGATGAGACTTTGAGAGCTATTGGCAAGGAGTATATGGAGCAGCTGGGGTATGGGGAGCAACCCTATATCGTCTTTAAGCACTCGGACATCGCTCGGGAGCATATCCATATCGTTTCGCTTAGGGTGGATAGCGAGGGACGAAAGATAAACGACCAATTTGAAAGACGTAGAAGCAAAAGGATAACTGATGCCTTAGAATTGAAGTATGGACTGATTCCAAGCAGTAAGATGACAAATAAGTCCCCAGATATGGCTCCATCTTTAGAGGGTTTAGTTGATGATACTCCCCCTTTAGGGGGCTGGGGGGCTAATAGAATAGAGGAAGTGATGAGATTTGTACTGAAGCATTATGCCTTTCAATCGTTAGGTGAACTTAATGCTCTCCTCGCTAATTACCAGCTTACTGCGGAAGAGGTCAAAAGGGGATTTAGAGGTAAGCAGTATGATGGAGTTGTTTATATGCCTATAGATGACAAGGGCAATAAGATAGGTACGCCCATACACGCCTCGGAAATGGGGCGTGGAATTGGCTATGACGCCCTGCAACGGAGGATGAATAAGTCAAAAGCTCTAATTGCTCCATACCTTGGAGATGTGCGAGGTCGTATTTTAGAGGTAATGCGTTCGTCTCCAAAGACAACAGAGGAGCTTCAGAAAGGTTTGGAGAAGGTAGGACTACGAGCTTATATCCGAAGAAGTGAGAGCGGACGGCTCTTTGGTATTACTTTTATAGACGATAAGCATAGGATAGTGGTCAATGGCTCTCGCTTGGGCAAAGGGTACTCTGCTAATGTCTTTAATAGCTACTTCGCTAATCCTGACCTTAATCCTTTCCTTGATGAGACGCTATATCGCACAGCGAAAGCACCTGAACAGTCTACGGACATTTCTAAGAGTATTGCACCAGTGGAGAGCGGTGGTGATGAACTCATTGGTGATGTTATCGGCGAACTGATAGATGACCTGCCAATAAGTAGTGGCGATGGGGACTGGAAAGAGGCGGCTTGGCAACGCAAACTAAGACGACAAAATCGCCCTCGCTTAAGAGGCAAGAGAAGGTAGTCTGTCACAAATATCGCTCATATTTGTGACAGGGGGGGTAAACTATTGATATAATAAGAGATATATAATTATGGGACAGGAAGATGACTTGAGGGGATTAGGTAAGGTGATGGACTTTATGAGGGGGATTTCTATTCTCTTCGTCATCATCAATTACTATTGGTTTTGCTACGAAGCTTTTCGGGAGTGGCACTTTACCATTGGTGTGGTGGATGCCATTTTGATGAACTTCCAGAAAACTACTGGGCTGTTTAGCTCGATTCTCTGGACGAAGCTCTTTAGTGTGCTATTCCTTGGACTCTCTTGCTTAGGGACAAGAGGGGTTAAAGAGGAGAAGATTACTTGGACAAAGATATGGACGGTGTTAGCCGTTGGGTTTGTACTCTTTTTCCTCAATTGGTGGCTATTAGCACTGCCCTTTAGTAGTGTAGGCAATGCCACACTCTATATCTTTACGCTTTCGGTAGGTTATATCTGCCTACTAATGGGTGGAGTTTGGATGAGTCGTCTCTTGAAAAACAACCTGATGGACGATGTCTTCAATATTGAGAATGAGAGCTTTCAGCAGGAGACCAGGCTAATGATGAATGAGTACTCGATCAATCTGCCCACTCGCTTCTACTACAAGAAGAAATGGAATGATGGGTGGATCAATATCGTTAATCCGTTTCGTGCCTCTATGGTGCTGGGGACACCTGGTTCGGGTAAGTCGTATGCCATTGTCAATAACTACATCAAGCAACAGATAGAGAAAGGCTTTGCTATGTATATCTACGACTATAAATTTCCAGACCTCTCCGAGATTGCCTATAACCATCTGCGTCATCACCTTGATGCGTATGAAGTGCAGCCTCAGTTCTTTGTAATCAACTTTGATGACCCTCGCAAGTCCCATCGGTGTAATCCAATCAATCCTGCTTTCATGACGGACATCTCGGATGCGTATGAGAGTGCCTATACCATTATGCTTAACCTCAACCGAACTTGGATACAAAAGCAGGGGGACTTCTTCGTGGAGTCACCTATCATCTTACTTGCGGCTATCATCTGGTATCTAAAGATATACGAGCACGGGAAGTACTGCACGTTTCCACATGCTATTGAGTTCCTCAATCGCCCTTATGCTCAGATATTCCCCATCTTGACTGCTTATGATGAACTTGCTAACTATCTCTCGCCTTTTATGGATGCTTGGGAGGGTGGAGCTCAGGACCAGCTACAAGGGCAGATTGCATCAGCCAAGATACCGCTCTCTCGTATGATTTCACCTGCTCTCTACTGGGTAATGACAGGCGATGATTTCTCGCTCGACATCAATAACCCGAAAGAGCCAAAGGTACTTGTGGTAGGTAATAATCCTGACCGCCAAAATATCTACTCTGCGGCTCTCGGGCTATACAATAGCCGTATTGTGAAGCTCATCAACAAAAAACACCAACTAAAGAGTTCGGTGATTATAGATGAGTTGCCGACCATATACTTCCGTGGATTGGACAACCTAATCGCAACAGCCCGAAGTAATAAGGTTGCTGTTTGCTTGGGCTTTCAGGATTTCTCGCAGCTCACTCGTGACTATGGGGATAAGGAGAGTAAGGTGATACAGAATACGGTGGGCAATGTATTCTCAGGTCAAGTGGTTAGTGAAACCGCCAAGACCCTCTCTGAGCGCTTTGGCAAAGTCTTACAACAGCGTCAATCAATGACCATTAACCGCAATGATAAGTCCACCTCTATCTCTACTCAGATGGATAGCCTTATTCCTGCCTCCAAAATCAGCAACCTCACACAAGGTATGTTTGTGGGTGCAGTCTCTGACAACTTTGATGAGCGTATTGAGCAGAAAATATTCCACGCTGAGATTGTAGTGGACTCAGCCAAAGTCTCTGCGGAAATGCAGCAGTACCAACCCATCCCCACAATTGCAGACTTCACTAAAGAAGATGGCTCCGATGGTCTCCAAGAAGCCATCAATGCCAACTATCGTCAAGTCAAGCAAGAAGTCCTCGCTCTCGTGGACAGCGAAATCACCCGCATCAAATCAGCCCCTCTCTGAGATGTTTGTTAAAAGCAGACTAAACACATGGCCTAGATGTTCGAGGACTGATTTTTCATAGTGACAGAGGGAGTCAGTATGTTGAGAATGTTGCACGAGAAAAAGACTCAAGATATTGCATATACCATTGAATATCAGCAAGAGAACGAAAATCCAAAGAGTTGTTTAATGAAATCTCAAGAGATTTTGTTCCTGTAGACAGTGATAATGACAACAAAGAGAAAGTGGAAAGATGGGTGTCTGATTTAGAAGAGGATGCCGTATTTAACATTCCTTCATACGGAGAATGTTTTATTTCGGAAAATCCATTAAGAAAATATATAACAGAAAAAGATATTGTTCTAGATGAGAAGAGGAAACAGGATATTGATAAATACCGTAAAAAAGCAAATGATGCAAAAGAAGCTGCCAATATCAACTTTAACATTCGGGAAGATGATAGCGATTTATTATACTTTGCAATGGATGATTTAACATATATTGCTGAAACTATATCTAAAGGCGATGTCAGAAAAGCGTCTTTACATAGAGATGCACAAGAATATAAACCTATAAGAGATGCGATGTCGCATACATCCAGATTAATAAAAAACGCGAAGAACAAGTTAAATACGACATATGAAAATATAAAAGCGAGAATTATTGATTTACTTGGTACTTGAATCTAGGGATGAAGAAAATTGACGGGATATTTGGCACTTAAAAAAATAATCACTAAATTTATGGCGTTACTAGAGGGTAACTAGTCAGGTACCGAAAAGATGAATAATAGAGTAGGTATTTTAAAATTTACTTCAATGAAAACACTAAAAAGAACAACCGAAGGTCTTTTAAAGATTAACAATGAAGGTATGAAGTCAATGAAAGGTGGCTATACCCTTCACACTGTAACCGTAACTCCAAAAGAGGAAGAATTAAGTGTAGATACCCCTGACGGCTGTCCAGATCATGGTAATGGCTGTGATGGTGATGATGGAATCCACAACGACTAAAATGTGAAGAGGAGTGTAAGTAGGCGGGTGAATATAGTCTTTTCTTCTGGTTAATTGATATTTTCAGTTAGCTTTTTGACTTTTTTATTTCGCTTATTTACACCCCTCTCTTTTGACAAAAGATTCCTTATAATGATTTTGCTTTTATCGAACCATGGTGATTATTCTGCCGATATTGTTATTGATCACCTTAAGATGTTAGGTGCGGATTGCATTCGTATTAATTCGTTTGATTTATTAGACTATCCACTTGAAATTTCTGCTCATAGTAAGTATATTAAGGTTGATGGGCAAACCATAAATCCAAAGGACATAGGTGCAGTTTGGTTTAGAAAGTTTGGCTTCTTTAGAAAGAGTCGACAGTACAAGAACATGCAAAAGGTTTTAGAGCCTACTGCTCAATCGTATTTATCTACAGAGTTTTCAAAAGTGATTGAAGTCTTTGAATTTTATTTTAAGGATTCTTTTTGGTTGACAAACCCACGAAAAATCAATGTTAATAAGTTTATCGTTCTTGAGATTGCAAAAGATTTGGGGTTTACAGTACCGCCCACGTATATTGTAAACAATAAATTTCAATTGTCTCAAATTAATCAAGAAGAAGGTGTGCTTATATCAAAATCTATTTATGATCCTCTGATTATTTTTTCTGAAGGTAGCAGTTATTCTATGTATACTACACTCATTGACGAGTGTAGTTTAAATGATTTGCCTCGTACTTTTATGCCCTCTATGGTACAGAAGGCGATTCCTAAACAATTTGAAGTGCGGGTGTTTTATCTCATGGGGAGATGTTATTCAATGGCTATAATGTCACAAGAAGATGCTGAAACGTCCATCGATTATAGGAAATACGATTTCAATAATCCAAATAGATTTATTCCAATTCAGTTACCTTCTCAATATGAACAAAAAATAAATCAGCTAATGAGTCGGTTATCTTTAAATACAGGTTCAATTGATTTTATATTTACTCCAGACGACCAGCTTGTCTTTTTAGAGGTAAATCCTACAGGTCAATTTGGAATGGTTGATTATTCTTGTAATTACGGATTACATAATAAGGTTGCTGAAGTACTTATCAAAAAAGATATCGAGTATCATGAAAAGAATGCTTAATAGGAATGACCTAGATGACGATATTCTCTCATCCTTATCGTTGAATGCTCTGTTGGCTGAAGAGATAAATAAATCAGACAAGAACACTATTGTAGAGGTTAACTATAAATCATTGCATTGTTCTTACTATAATAATGCAGATCATGTTGCTTATCCATACTATAAGGACATAATCATACCTGATTGTGACTAACCTACTACTCTTTGTCTTACGTAAAATAAATCTTATCGTATATGCCTACTACAGATAAAATTTTAGCTCCTTGTTGTGTTTTAGTTATTGGGCACAACAATTCTTGTATTTATGACCTGCAGAGGAATGGAATATATCGCTTCCCAAATAAATATCTTTGTCTCTTTGAGGTTGATAAAGAAACTGGAATTTATAAGGTAAATTCTATCGATGCTAACTTTGATAACAGTCAAGCGTTCATTGACACTTTAATTTCCAATCAACTTTGCATATCTACAACAGTAAATCATTTTTTTAGACCCATAGATTTAACATATTATCCCCAAAGGATTTGTGAAAATGCAATCATTGATAGAGATAAATATTCCTCATACTCCATGAGTAGCTTAGCTGAAAAACTCAGTGATGTAGGCTGTGGAGCTATAAGTATTCGTTATCTTTATCCAGTTAAACTTACTGAAATAGAGCGTGATGTTATTGAATTTAACAATTCGACCGTAAGGGATATAGAAATTCATTGTAATATTTTGGAAGGAAAGTCAATTGAGAACATCAAAGATTTTAAAAGGCGATATGGACGAGTATGTTCGTTTGTTTTTTACGAAGAACGTGAAAGAAAAGTGAATCATATTGGGAGTAATCTCACGGTAGTAACAATAGATAAGCCGTTATTGAAAAGAAATATGTGTGGTGGGGTCTCAGAGTTTAACATGAGAGCTCAAACACAGTTTTACATAGAATCAAAAACATTTAACAATTGTTTATATAGGAAGATTTGCATTGATGAAAATGGATTAATAAAAAACTGCCCATTAATGACTAATAATTATGGCCATCTTGATGACCACTCACATCAATTTCGCTCAATAATGAAGTCGGAGAAATTTCAAGAATACTGGTCTATAACTAAAGATTCAGTTGACGATTGCAAAAATTGTGAATTTAGATATGCATGTTTAGACTGTCGCTGTCAAGCTAAAAATCAAAATAATACATTTACAAAACAAATAAAATGCGAATATAATCCTTAAATTTAGTATTATGTGCAAGAATAAATCAGTATGTTTTTTCTTTTGTCTGACTTTATGTGTTATGTCATCCTGTGTGTCTCAAAAACTTTGCTTTGTACCAAAGTGTCATAACGCACAAATTGCTGACAACTCATTGTTCTTAAATAATGAAACTCTTTTCAAAGCTGATTTGTGGACAATAGATCTTACCACAAAAAAGTTGTTATTTTGTAGTGATTCAATTTCTTCTCAGAAATTAAATTACCTTGAAGATGTATTAAGAGATTGTAATTCACACAATGACACAATCATCGCTTTCTCCAATGATTTTATGATTTTGAAGTCAAGTATAAGAGATAATAAGTCAAACGCTCATTACTTGTACTCTTATGATATTGATAGCAATAAATGGGTATGTCAATATAATAGCAACATTGATATAGGCATAAAGTCTTTATCTGATACATTCTTTTTCCAACGAGAAGTGTATATGACAAAGAAAAGGAATAGAGTGATAATAAAAGATTATTTTGATACATTTTCAATTCTATATGTTATTCAAGGCGTAGATAGTGCGACTGATTTTTATACTACAAAAGCTTGGAATCCAGTTGAATTTAGTAGTTTTATAACTACGTCAAACTATATAATAGATAGAATTAACCCTATTAGTTACAATATTGCGAAGAGTGTTTTTTTATTGAAAGGAAATAAATGCTATGAATAGAAGATTGATTGTGTTCCTTTTTATATTGGTCCTTGGTCAAGTATTAGGATCTGCACAAACTTACCAAGGTAGAGTAACTTCAAAAGAGGATGGAAGCCCAATAGAGTTTGCGAATGTTATTTTATTGTCTGTGGATTCATCCTATATTACCGGTGGCATTACTGATGAACTGGGTAAGTTTGTAATTTCAACTCATCAAAAGGAGCAAACAGAGCTAATTCCTAAGCTAATAAAGTTTTTTTGCATTGGCTATGAGCCTAAGGTTATCTCGTTAGAAGCTTTCTCAGATAGCGAAATAGAGGTAGTTTTAGATGTCTCAACTACTCAGTTACAAGAAATCATGGTAATAGGTAAGAAAAAAGCTTTCTCATTAAAGGATGATGGTACTTTCATTGCAAATATCTCATCAATACCATCATTAAAAAATAGTGGTTCCATTGATGACTTGCTTAATAGAATTCCCTTTGTTCAAGGTGGAGGGGGATCATATACTGTTCTTGGTACTGGTGGTAATGCCACGATTTACCTTAATGGTCAAAAAGTGCAAGATCCCTCAGTTTTACAAAGATTGCGCTCACAAGATATTGCTAGTGTAGAGGTTATTAATACTCCTGGGGTGCAATATAAAGCATCAACGAAATCTATAATAAAGATTAATACAATCAAAAAAGAAAATAATACAAGTGCTTCCGTTAATCAGTATATGCTTATGCAAAATAACCTTAGTGCGTATACGGGGGTCAATGTTTCTCATGGTACCGAAAAAAGTTATTGGAACTTTAATGTAGGATATAGTCATACCGCTATATCAAATAGAAGTGAGGATTATTATTCAATAAAAAACGAAAGAGATAATTTAATTGAGACATCAAATAATTCTGATATTAGGAACAGAAGTAATTTCTTAATGGCAGGATTAACAATGAACTACGAACCATCAAAAAATACTAATGTGGGCTTTGTCACTAATTTGAATATTGGCAAATCAAATTTCGATATATTTTCTAAAGGTCTCAAGCACATTATAAATGGAGACGAATTATTAAATACTCCGATTACATCTAAACTTAATACCAAACCTTTAAGGTCAACCTCTAGTATATATTATAATGGGAAAATAGGAAATACTAGCATAAATGTAACGGATGAACTCTTATTTGGACAGACGTCAAAGGAATTTGCATACAATGAAGATAAAACATCCGCATTTGTAGTTACAAAAGGTAATCAAAACTTTATAATGAATTCTTCAATGATCTCTTTTAAGACTCCAATCAGGAATATAACTATAGGATATGGTTCCGAAATAACTATTAGCTCCAACAAAAGTGATCTTATAAAAGATGAAGAGGGTATAGCAACAAATATTACTAATTCTAATGTCTTTAATAAACAGACGCTTTTAGGGGTATATTTAGACATAAGAGCAAAATGGAATAAATTCTCAGTATATGGAGGTATAAGATATGAGTACGAAAAGTCATCATATGAAGAAAAAGGGGTAAGGAAATCTTTGGAAAAGCCGACACCGCACTTTTTCAATCCAACTGCGTCTCTTACATATTCCGCTAATAACATACGATCTACGCTTTCTTATAGAAAGAGTATTAATAGGCCATCATATGCATCATTGAACAACTTTATAATCATTGAGAATCAGTATGTATATCAACAGGGTAATCCTTTGTTATTTAACCAAACTACTGATTTAATACAACTTCTTGCATCGTATAAGAATTTTTCATTAAATGCAAGTTATAACTTTATACATAATACAGCCACAACATCACTTGAGAAATATGGTGATAATAAAAGCATAATCTTAAAGAGGACAATAAATATCCCTAGCTATACGGTGCTTAACATAGGATTAAACTGGAGAGATTCTTTCGGCTTTTATTCCCCTTCGTTGAAACTGAACTTTCAAAAACAATTTTTGAAATATGATGATATTACATATGCTGAGCCAAGACTTATGGTTTCAACTGATCATTACTTTGATTTGGGACATGATTTTAGACTCGGCTTGTATGCGAGTTATATCACGAAAAGTAATAGTTTGTTTGTAACTTTATCTGAAAGGTGGAATTATCGTTTAATGCTGTCAAAGAGCTATAAAGATTTCACTTTTGATTTTAATCTACAAAACTTATTTCTTAACAATAAACTTTATAGGACACGAGCGATGTCAGGAATTATTGCACAAGAGATTGAATATCAGGATTTTTCTGGAGTGAGTATGAATATCTCTTACCGGTTTAATTCTGTAAGACCTAGCTATAGGAATAGAGTAAGTAGCAATGAGAGCAAACGTTTTTAACATTTTATTTCGTAATAGAATACATGCTTATAAACAACATGATTCAATGGATTGTGGTCCAACATGCTTAAAAATAATAGCAAAATATTATGGGAAAGACACAGAGCTTGAAATTCTTCGAGATTGGTGTGGAATCGCTAAAGATGGGGTCTCTTTGTATGGGCTGAATACAGCAGCAGAGAAATTGGGATTTGAGACGTTTCCAACGCTGGTAACAGCTAAAGAATTGGAAGCTCATTTTAATGGTCCTTGCATTGTTCATTGGAATCAGAAGCACTTTATGGTTTGTTATAAAATAAAAAACAAGAAAAGTGCTTCATTTTTTTATATGGTTGATCCAGCACAAGGGTTTTGTAAATTTTCTTATGATGAGTTTCGTTCCCCTTTTGAAACAGAAAATGGGAAAGGAGTTGTCTTATTATTATCTCCGAGTAATAATTTTCAGCAAGAGAAGAAAAACGATGGTAAAAAATCTGCTTGGACGACTTTTATCCCATATGCTAAAGGATACAAGGGCTTATTTTTACAAATATTAGTGTTTTTAGCAATATCTAGTGTATTGGGATTCATATTTCCTCTCTTGACACAAAAAATAGTTGATGTTGGAATAAAACTTGAGAAAAAAGATGTTATTTGGATAATCATATTGGCACAATTAGGAATAGTACTCTCTAGATTTCTGATTGATTTTATGCGTTCTTGGGCTTTGCTGCAGATAAATTCAAAGATAAATATTTTATTTATTTCAGACTTTCTGAAAAAGTTAGTGAGGTTACCTATATCTTTTTTTGACAAGAAGAATGTTGGCGACATTATGCAAAGAATTGAAGATAACTATCGTGTAGAGAGATTTCTTACAGGGGAATCTTTTTTAGCAATCTTTTCAATTCTGAATTTTATCGTCTTTTCTATACTTCTTGCATACTATAAGCTTTCTTTTTTTATTATTTTTGCAATAGGTAATTTTATTTATGTTACGTGGGTGCTGTTTTTCTTAAAATATAGAAAAGAACTTGACAATAGGAGGTTTGCTCAATCTTCAGGCGAACAAGCTAAATTAATTCAGATTGTAAGTGGTATTTCGGAAATTAAGATCAATAGGAGCGAAAAAAAAGAAATTTGGAGTTGGGAAAATATCCAAGCTAATTTATATCAAATCAGTATAAAAAGTTTACTATTAGCACAAATTCAGAGAACAGGGGGGCTTTTTTTTGGACAATTTGTTAATATGAGTATTACTTATTTTGCGGCTAGATCTGTAGTAGATGGGGAAATTTCAATTGGTGCTATGATGTCAATAATGTTTGTTATTGGTCAATTATCAGCACCAATAGAACAACTTATTCAGTTTGTCAAATCAGCTCAAGATGCATCAATAAGTATAAGTAGAATTAATGAGGTAATTCAGTGTGATGATGAATACAAAAATAAAAGGGTAGTCCCCGATACTATACAAAGTTGCGATTTAAGAGTAGACAATATCTCATTCTCATATAATTATCCAGAATCTAGAATGGTTATTGAGGAGTTAAGCCTTTTTATTCCAAATAATAAGGTAACTGCTATAGTAGGTGCAAGTGGAAGTGGAAAAACAACCTTGATGAAATTATTGCTGGGTTTTTATACACCTACTTTAGGTCAAATAAATATAGGGGAAATCACTCTCTCTGAAATCGATCCTTATTATTGGAGGTCTAAAATAGGTGCAGTTCTACAAGATGGATTTATCTTTTCAAATACAATTACTGAAAATATTGCTCTTTCTGATTGGGAGACTGTAGATATGGAACAGGTTATTCATGCAGCAAAAGTAGCATGCATTAATGATTATATAGATACTCTTCCTTTAAAATATGACACACGAATTGGGATGGAGGGAGTTGGACTTAGTCAAGGTCAAAAACAAAGAATCTTGATAGCTAGAATGGTGTATAAAAACCCCAGCTATATTTTTTTGGATGAGGCGACAAATTCACTTGATGCAAATAATGAAAGGCAGATAATGGATAATTTGAATGATTTTTTTAAAAATAAAACGACAGTAGTTATTGCTCATAGATTAAGTACCGTTATGAATGCAGATAATATTATTGTTTTGGATAATGGTAGAATTGTAGAACAAGGAACACATCAAGAATTGACACGTCTAAAGGGGTATTACTACAAGCTTGTGAAAAATCAATTAGAAATGGGTAATTAGTATATGACGAATATAAACAGAAATAGCGTTGAAGACATTAAACATAGTCCAAATGTACAGAATATACTCAGCCAAAAACAAAGTAGATATTATAAAATTGGTATGTTATTCTTGTGTGCTTTGTTGGTTCTATTGGGTATAATGTTAATATCGTTAAAAAAAGACTTTAAAAATGCGGTTGCAAATGATGTGAAATTTAAAATTGTTTTTTTTAATGAAGAAGCGGTCTGCTTTACATCTATTAATAGTGATAATGTTGCGTACGGAAGTCACTTGTTCGGTGATTTTACGGATATATACTTTCTTTTTAAGTATGATGATCATAGTATGTTCAACCTTTTAATTTGTAATGGAAATAAATTCTATGTTAGCAACTTGCTAAAGTCATCTGATTTGCAAATTACTTGCGAATTCGTTTCTAACAATAGTAATGATAGATTTCTTGAATTAAATAGTCATATCTTGTTAAATAGCGATAGGTATTCCATACCTCTAGTAGTTTCAAAAATTACTCCAATACATAATGACCAGATATTAATGAGTGCCTATTTAGACTTGCGTACATATTTATCAGATCGTTATCAATCTATTCCAGCCTTCATAAACTCTGCAATAATTACAAAGAAAACATTCAGTACATAGAAGCCAATTTATGCTTACAGAAAAAGAAGAACTTGTTTTAATAGGTATTTGGAAGTCTCCTTCTCCGTTTTCGATTGGAGATATACCCGTAAACTTCCCTTATACAACTACTGCATCAATTGTCAAACGATTGCAGGAGAAAAGGTTTGTTAGCCTAGTTCCAACATCATTAAAACAGAAATACCTTTACCAGGTTTTGATATCAAAGGAAGAGTATCTATATTTTATTCTTGATCATTTCTTATTAAATGTTTATGAATCAGATAAGGAAAAGTTTGTAACTTTAGTAAATAAAATAATTAGCGTGTATTAGAAAAGTATTGTAATATAAACTATCATTATATTACCAACTATAATAAACAAAAAGATATAAACATATTACTGGTGTCCGATAAAATTTTAAAAGTATACAATGAGGGGTAGTGTCCCCAAAAAAGTGTGTATACTAGAACGCTTCTTTGAATTGCAAAGCTACTTATTATTTCGCTTTGCTTCCCATAAACAACCAACCCCAACCAAGAAAGAATTAAGGCAAGGCTGTCGTAGCACCGCGGAGACACCGCCTTGCCGTATTCTTTGGGTTTATATCTTTGTGTTGGGAATAAAGCGCATATCTATCAGGTCTTCAATTATTTATTTTCCTCAGTCCACTGGTTAAATCTCCTATCCTTTTTCTTAGATAGGTCGCATTTATTCCTATGCTCCCGATCAGGTGCAGAGCTGAGTCTACACTGGGGAGGGCACACTTATATCGCGCACCTTTCTTTATTTGTCTATTGAAACGTTCTATCCAATTGGTACTATGGATGTACTTCCTAACACCCACTTCGTATTTCAGATAGGTGAAGTAATACTCTATCCGATTGCCGTAAGCCATCTTACAGAGAAAGGGATAGCTTTTACTCCATCTCTCTGCAACGCTTCTGAAACTCGCCAAACCATCAATTGAAGAGCGACTTGAATCCTCTTTCCTAAAGACCTCTTGAAGATCACTTGCGATGGCGGACTTATCTTTCGGTCGTACTTTACGAGCTATTTCTCTTTGAAGGTGGACTGTACAAAGCTGTACCTCCACTCCCGAGAAATGTTGCTGTGCCACCTCCTCTATGTTGTTAAGGCCATCAGAAACAATCAAGCCAACCTCCTCTAATCCTCTTTTAATATCCATAAAGGCCTCGCCCCAAATACCACTACCCTCGGTGGGGTTATTGTATACTCCGATAACATCTCGACGACCTTCTCTATCTAAACTCATTACCACAAAGAACGCCTCCCTACTCACGCTATCTCCTTTACGAACGGGGAGAAATGTAGCATCAATCATAAGTGCCTCAAGTGTTCTTGGGAGTTGTCTATGACGCCACGCTTCAACGGCTTCTTGTGTTGATAGAGAAAGACGATTGATTTGGCTCGTACTATATCGTTTACCATAGAGCCGCTCAAAAACTCCAGAGATATCTTCCATTGTATTCCCACAGCTATACAGATACCCTGCCAACTCGCCATCTCTTTCTCTTGGTCCTTCAGAAGCCCTAGAATCAATGGCATAAATCCTCGCTGGCGTGTCCTCGGAACTCGTAATTCAAGCATATTACCGCTTGCAAAGATTCGGCGAGGGCGGTACCCATTACTCACATCCCCACTAGCCTCTTTGTACAGCTCTCGCTCACCGTCCATCGCTATCTCGATAATTAACGACATTAAACGAGACAAACCATTAGGCTCAGTCATCTCATTTGTTAGAATTTCCTTAAATTGCTCCTGTGTAAGTTTCATGTTTGTTCTCTTTTATTAGTTCTATTTTCAAAGATAATATTCTTGCGACTTACACACTTTTTCGGGACAGTATCAATTCGCGTTATAAGGTCGGAGGAAAGTGGTGCTTTTTTCCGACCTTATAATTTTAGTTCCCTCTGTTTCACGATTTGGAAAATCGTATTGCCTTAGCGAATATATTTGCTTGGTAATATGATTGATAACCAAAATAATATGTGTTATGGAACAGAATGACAATGGACAACAGGAGTATGTGCTGATTTTGGAGGATCGCACTGAAGTGAAGAATGAGCAGGAGGCAGGTAAGCTTTCTGTGGTAACAGGAATGGACGAGTTGGGCAAGCTCAAGACGGCTGAGCCGATAGATGCCAATCAAGCTGTCTTCCTAAAGTTCAACAACAAGGATGGTCTGCTCAAGAACTTCATGAGCAACTTCCTCAGGCAGTTCAACAATCCTACCCACTTTGGACTCTACAAGGTAGCAGCTCACGGAGTGGAGAAGAGCGTGGAGGCTCTCAAGACTATGTTGCCTGAGCGTGAAGACCCGAAGATTAAAGCAGAATTGGAGAAGAGCCAGGTTCGCTTTGAGGACTTCCTACCAATGCAGAAGAAGACTACGGCCATTCCCAAAAACAAGGTAGATTGGAAGCAGTTGGAAACTATTGGAGTCACTAAGGAGCGATTGGAAGAGAGCGGACAATTAGAGAAGCTACTCAATTGGCAGAAGTCCGACCTTGTGACCATTGCGGTGAAAGCTGGTAGTGAGACCATCTACACAGATGCTCGGCTCGCACTTCGCACCAATGAAGATGGTGAAATCGGTTTGGCGATTCACAATATCCGCAAGGAGCCAAAACTGGACTTCCCATATCTGGGATACAAGTTCACAGATGAGGAGAAAACCACACTACAGACAATGGGTAACCTTGGTAAGGTGGTGGAGCTGACACCGAAGAATGGTGAACCATTCTCAGCTTATGTCTCTATTGACCCGCTGACTAATGAGTTGGTTGCTCTCCGTGCCGATAGAGTTTCTATTCCAAAGGAGATTAAGGGTGTAGAACTAACCGACCAACAGTATAAAGAGCTCGTGGAGGGGAAGGCAGTCAAAGTGGAGGGTATGCTCTCAAGGAACAACAAGCCCTTTGATGCTACACTTCAAGTCAATGCAGAGAAGAAAGGCATCGAGTTCATCTTTGACAACTCCCAAAACTACAAACAGCGACATGAGCAGTCACAAGAACAGAATCAACCTCGCATCCCTAAGAAGCTCTGCGGACTAGAGCTATCTGAGAAGCAACAGCAGGCACTCACCAATGGAGCGACACTTTATCTAAAGAATATGGTGGATAAGCAAGGGCAATCTTTCAATGCCTATGTGAAGCTGATGCCTGATGAGAATAGACTTCGTTTCTTCCGCTTCAATCCCGACAAGAAGCAATCAACAGATAAAGTGGAAGCTGTCGCAGAAGAACACAAGACCCAAGTGGCGGTCAATAACGAGGGTAAGACCAACGAGGCGACTAAGAAGGTACAAGAGCCTCTTAAGTCTAAGCAGATCCAGCCTACTGAGAAGCAGGCGGAGAACGCCACACAGAAGAAGAAAACCTCACGAGGTCGTAAACTTTAATATCACCGGCAGACTATGACTACATGTATCATCGCAGAGAAGCCCTCTGTGGCTCGTGATATTGCCCGAATTGTTGGAGCAAACCGTAAAGAGGAGGGCTACATCGAGGGGAGTGGCTACCTCGTCACTTGGGCGATTGGTCACCTTGTCACACTAGCTATGCCTGAAGTGTACGGATTTCGTGAGTATCGAGCTGATGACCTGCCGATACTCCCCAATCCCCACCAATTAGTAGTGCGACAAGTCCGTAAGGATAAAGAGTACCACGATGACCCGTCAGCCATCAAACAACTTAAGGTGATTCGTCACTGCTTCACCGAGGCAGACCAAATCATTGTGGCTACCGATGCAGGACGAGAGGGAGAGCTTATCTTCCGCTACATCTACCACTACTTAGGTTGTCAAAAGCCATTTCAAAGGCTTTGGATTTCCTCATTGACCGATAAGGCTATCCAAGAGGGGCTTGCCCATCTAAAGTCAGGCAGGCAGTACGACAACCTTTACCTTTCAGCCAAAGCAAGGAGCGAAGCGGACTGGTGCGTGGGTATCAATGCCAGTAGAGCCTTGTCTATTGCAAGGCGTGGCGGTTACTCATTGGGACGAGTGCAGACACCCACTTTGGCTATGATTTGTTCTCGTTACCTAGCGAACAAAGCGTTTCAGTCGGTGCCTTACTGGAAACTCACCGCTTCCGTTAGTCACACCGACCTCACGATTCGAGCCAATTCGCAAGAGCAGTACGACAATGAAGCGGACGCCCAGAGCATGCTCGCACAGCTTCGCACTCACGGCTCGCTTACGGTCACTAAGGTCACAAGAAAGGTGACGGAAACTCCACCACCACTCTTGTACGACCTGACCGCACTCCAAAAGGAAGCCAATAGTCGCCACGGTTTCTCTGCCGATAAGACTTTGTCTATTGCACAGAGCCTCTACGAGAAGAAAGTAACCACCTACCCACGCACAGGTAGTAGGTACATCTCCGAGGACATCTTTGAAGAAGTGCCCAAGCTCATCACCAAGGTACGGAAGCAGACCATTCCCACCAATCTCAATCGCCAATCTGTGGACGACAGCAAGGTGACTGACCACCACGCTATCATCCCGACTGGCGAGGAGTATCCGATGCTCTCCGCTGATGAGCAAACCATCTACACGATGATTGCCCATCGCTTTGTCGAGGCATTCCTGCCACCCTCCCAGGAGGAGCGTATGCAGGTAGAGATGACAGATGGTACGCATCACTTCGTCTGGAAAGGTCAGCGACCTGTCTCCCTTGGTTGGAAGGTTGTTCAAGACAAGTCCAACAATGAAAGAAAAGAGGGTGAAGAGGAGGAGCTTGAGAAGCTCCCAACCATCTTGGAGGGGGAAACCCTACCATTGCAAAGTGCCGAACTCCTGAAACAATCTACCAAGCCAAAACCACTCTATACTGAGGCAACCCTGCTCTCAGCTATGGAACACGCTGGCAAAGAGGTGGGGGATACCGAGAGTAAGAAAGCGTTGGCAGAGTGCGGTATCGGCACTCCAGCAACAAGAGCTAATATCATTGAGACACTTATCCTCAGAGACTATGTTCGTAGAGAAAAGAAGTCACTTGTACCTACTGATAAGGGGCTTGTAGTCTATGAGATTGTCAAGGAGATGAAGATTGCCAATGCCGAGATGACAGGCAATTGGGAGTTGTCTCTTACAGCAATTGAAGCTGGAGCTTTAGAGATAGGTGAGTTTGAGAAGGGCATTAAGGAGTACACTCGCCAAATCTGCACTGAATTATTGGCACTGACAGCTCCGACTAAGCAGTACCCAACTTATAAGTGTCCTAAGTGTGGTAAGGAGAGCTTCGCCATCTACAATAAGGTGGCAAAGTGCAAAGACGACACTTGTGGCTTCAAAGTATTCCGACAGCTGTGTGGCACATTCCTCTCTGACAGCAATATCCAAGACCTTATCACCAAGGGCAAGACTCCCATCCTCAAAGGGATGACCAGTAAGGCAGGTAAGAAGTTCAATGCCCGATTGGTGCTAAGGGAGGATTTTACCACTGCTTTTGAATTTGAGGCAAGAGACAAGAAAAGTAAGAAATAGCAGACCTCCTAAAAGTTTTATATAGAAAACTCAAGTCCCAACACAGTGGGACTCTACTCCCAATATATAGAAACTCTGTTCCCAGTACTTAGGAACTATTGCAATTCCATAGATAAGATTTAGATATGTCGTACAATAAGAAAAAGATATTGCAAGAGAATAGTGAGGCAATACGAGTGATCCTTAGACTGGAAAAAGAGAGGAGACTACCGACTACTGAAGAGCGGGAGCAACTGCTCCGCTATCAAGGCTTCGGAGGGCTAAAGTGTATCCTCAGTCGCACCGACAGCGATGAGGATATCCGTTATTGGGCTATGAGCGAGCAGTCGCTCTTTGAACCGACTCGTCAGCTGAAGCAACTCATCTATCGGGATGCTCTGGATGCGAATATGGCGAAGCGGTATTGGGATAGCATTAAGTCGAGTGTCTTGACCTCCTTTTATACCGACCAGCGGATAGTAGATGCGATTGCTCAGGGGATAGAGAGCAGTGGCATTCGGCTCAATCGTGTGCTCGATCCATCGGCAGGTATGGGAGCTTTCACCACTGCCTTTGCCACTTCGCCAACAACCACGGTGTATGCCTTGGAGAAAGACCTCTTAACCGCTCGTATAATGCAAGCCCTCCACCCGATGGGTGAGGGGAATATCCAAGTCTATCAGAAGCCCTTTGAGCAGGTGGATGACTTAGGAGCAGAAGGGAGAGTCTTTGACCTTATCACCAGCAATATCCCCTTTGGCGATTTCTTGGTTTACGACCGAGGTTTCCTTAAGAGTGATGAGGTGATTAAGCAGACTTCTACCAAGTCAATCCACAACTATTTCTTCGTCAAGGGACTTGATGTGCTGAAGGAGGGCGGTTTGCTCGCTTTCATCACTTCGCAAGGGCTTTTGGACTCACCCAAGAATGAGCCTATTCGCAAGTATTTGATGGAGCATAGTAACCTCGTCTCCGCACTGAGATTGCCCTCAGGTATGTTCTCAGAGAATGCAGGTACAGAAGTGGGCAGCGACCTTATTATCTTGCAGAAGCAGAGGCATAAGGAGGAGCTTTCACCGTTAGAGGAGCAATTCATACAAACCATAGCTGTACCTAAAGGTGACGGCTTTGGTATCGCTTTTAACCACAACACACTCTTTGAGGGTGAGGTGGCTCGTCCACGCATCATCGCCACAGAGAAAAGTCTGGGCAGTAATCCCTACGGCAAACCGACCTGGGTCTACACCCACAACGGAGGGATAGAGGGTATCGCCAATGATATTCGGGAGCAATTAACCTTGGATATGGGAGAGCGATTTGACCGCTCTCTTTATGAAATAGGCATCCTTCAAACGGAAGCCATTCAACAATCCATGTCTATAGAGGCGGAAATAGAAACGCCTGAAAATGCCTATGACTTGATGCCTAAGGAGCTGGAGCGACAACTGCCCAAGCTCTATGCTACAGAAAAGGTCAAACTGATAGGAGATAAGGTCGCTTATGGACGTTACTTCTTTCCTGCTGGAGCCTATACCGCTTACCTTCTTGAGTATGACCCAAAAGAGGAGTTGGGCTTCGGAATAACCACTATGGGGTATGACTGGGAGATGGGCTATATGTCATTGGCAGAGATGAGGGCGGTCAAAGTGATGGGGCTTGGCATTGAGCGAGACCTCTACTTTCAGCCCACTCCTCTTCATCAGATCCAGGAGCTAAAAGAATTTGTAGGAGAAGCCTACACCCATCAAGCGAATCAAGAACAAGGGATAGAGACGGTCACTCCCGAAGAGAAAGAGTCAAAAGAGGACGCGGAAAAGATAGAAAAGACAGAGGAGTTGGAAGAGGTCGTCCCAGATGGTGTCCCAGTACTATCCCTTCAAAAGCTATACAAGCGACAGCAGGAGGAACCCATTATCCGACCAGACTTTGAGGAGCCAAGAGAGATGGATGGCAGGATGGTTTACTTTGATGATGAACATCATCCCATCGACAATCCTAATCTCTATGATGATGGTGAAGCACCGACTCAAGCTCTACCACTCTTTGCTCCTGAAGAGTATATGCTTTGGACTCGTGAGGTTCATCGGGTAAATCGGGAGTTAGAGAAGGAGAAAAAAGAGAGGGGGCAAGCCACAACTAAGACAACAGCACGAAAACAAACAGCTACCAAAAGAGCCACCAAGAAAAAGAAAACGACTCCATTAACGCAAGCCTCTCTCTTCACCTTTGACGAGGAAGGAGGTATCATTCCCAACATAAGTAAGCCGATTCAAGAGGTCAAGAAGGTATTTGATAGTTCTCCCCGCCCTTTTCTTTCACTCCCCGATAGCCATCTTCGTGATGGCTCTATTGTGGTACAGAATGGGCAGGTTGGTTTCTTGTCGGGAATAAAGAGCAACCCTCTATTCAATCCTATGGACTTATCTTTTAGTCAGCTCTCCAAACTGAAAGCGTATGTGGAGATACGAGACTGTTACCACCGTCTCTATGACTATGAAGCCCACAACCGTATAGAGGATAAGGAAGAGCGACAGAAGCTCAATCGCCTCTATGACGCCTTTATAGCAGAGCGAGGACACTTCAATGACCGCTCTAATGTGGACCTCATCAAGATGGATGCTACAGGAGTGGAGATGCTCTTCTTGGAGCGGAGCATCGATGGCAAGCTGGTGAAGGCAGATATCTTTGACCATCCTACGGCATTTTCTAATGAGGAGATAACACTTGCGGCAAATCCATTGGAAGCTCTTTCGGCTTCACTCAATAAGTTTGGGGAAGTGGACTTGGGCTATATGGCTTCACTCCTGCCCGAAACAGAGGAGGACGACCTCATTACTGAATTAGAAGACCGCATATTTTACAATCCAGAAGTGGGCAGCTATGAGATTGCAGACAAGTATATTTCAGGCAATGTGATTGAGAAAGCGGAGCGGCTGGAGTCTTGGCTCTTGGACCACCCCGAGCATGAGGAGGCACAACGAGGCCTTTCGGCTCTAAAAGCAGCTGTCCCAACACCAGTACCATTTGCCGACTTAGATTTCAACCTTGGAGAGCGATGGGTACCCAGCAAAGTCTATTCGCTATTTGCCACTGACTTCTTTGGCACAGAGGTTCATATCGCCCACCACGCCAATATGGATGAGTATGCCATACAGTGCGAACGAAAGAATGCCAATATCTGGAGTAAGTATGCGGTGCAAGGGGAGTTTAGGCGCTATGACGGCATTAAACTGCTTGGGCATGCTTTGCAGAACACCATTCCTGAAATCAATAAAAATAAAGAGGTTTTAGACCCTACCACTGGGGAAATCAGAACCATCAAAGTGCGGGATGGGGAGAAAATTCAACAAGCCAATTCTAAGATTGAGGAGATAAGGCAGGGGTATGTAGATTGGCTGGAGAGACAGCCTGAGACCTTTAAGGAGCAGATGGCAGAGCGATACAACAGGCTATTTAATTGCTTTGTCCGCCCTGACTTTGATGGCTCACACCAAACCTTTCCTCATCTTGACCTCAAAGGGCTGGGTATTCCTGAACTCTACAAGAGCCAAAAGGATGCCGTCTGGATGCTGAAAACAAATGGTGGGGGTATCTGCGACCACGAGGTGGGTGCAGGGAAGACGCTTATTATGTGTGTAGCGGCGTATGAGATGAAGAGGTTAGGGCTGGCAAATAAGCCGATGATTATAGGACTGAAGGCGAATGTCTTCGACATTGCGGACACCTTTCGGAAAGCGTACCCCAATGCAAAGGTGCTATATCCAGGCAAGAATGACTTCACGAAGCAAAACCGACAGCGGATCTTCAATGACATCAAGAACAATGACTGGGACTGTATCATCTTGACACACGAACAGTTTGGAATGATACCTCAGTCCTTGGAGGTACAGGAGGCGATACTACAAAAGGAGCTGGACTCAGTAGAGGAAAACCTCGAGGTGCTCCGCGAGCAGGGCATAGAGGTCTCTCGAGCGATGTTGCGGGGACTTGAGAAGCGGAAAGAGAACTTAGAGGTAAAGCTCAAAACCATTGCAGACGACCTCTCGGAGCGTAAGGATGAAGCGGTAGACTTTAAGCTGATGGGGATTGACCACCTCTTTGTGGACGAGAGTCACCGTTTCAAAAACCTGCTCTTTAACACCCGTCACAATCGGGTGAGCGGACTCGGTAACCCTGACGGCTCGCAGAGAGCTCTTAACTTGCTCTTTGCGATACGCACGATTCAGGAGAGGTCGGGGAAAGACTTGGGGGCAACATTCCTCTCTGGTACAACCATTAGCAACTCGCTTACGGAGCTGTATCTGCTCTTTAAGTACCTAAGACCTCAGGCACTCGAGAAGCAGGGGATCAATACCTTTGATGCTTGGGCGGCAGTCTTTGCTAAGAAGTCTACCGACTATGAATTCTCTGTCACCAATGAAATCATTCAGAAGGAGAGGTTCAGAACATTCATTAAGGTACCAGAGCTTGCCTCCTTTTATGCGGAGATTTGCGACTACCGCACGGCTAAGGAGATTGGTATCGATAGACCTGAAAAGAATGAGGTGCTACATAATATACCGCCAACACCTGAGCAAGAAGCATTCATTGAGAAGCTGATGCAATTTGCCAAGACTGGCGATGCGACACTGCTTGGTCGAGCAGCTCTCTCAGAAAGGGAGGAGAAGGCAAAGATGTTGATAGCTACAGACTACGCCCGCAAGATGAGCCTTGATATGAGAATGATAGACCTTGAGGGGTACTCTGACCATGTGGATAATAAGGCTTCGCATTGTGCCAAGTTAATTTCGGAGTACTATCAGAAGTTTGAGAAGCAAAAGGGAACACAGTTTGTATTCTCTGACTTGGGGACCTACAAGCCCAATGAGTGGTCAGTCTATTCGGAGATTAAGCGGAAACTGGTGGAAGATTATGGCATCCCCCCATCGGAGGTAAGGTTTATTCAAGAGTGCAAGACGGAACGAGCAAAGAAAGCGATAGTGGAGGCAATGAATCGGGGAGAGGTGCGGGTGTTGTTCGGCTCAACGGAGATGCTGGGTACTGGAGTGAATGCACAGCAACGAGCCGTCGCAGTGCATCACCTCGACACGCCTTGGCGTCCTTCCGACTTGGAACAACGCAATGGGCGTGCCATTCGTAAAGGTAACGAGGTGGCAAAGCTATACGCAGACAACAAGGTGGATGTCATTATCTATGCTGTGGAGCGGTCACTCGATAGCTATAAGTTCAATCTGCTACATAATAAACAGCTCTTTATCAATCAGCTCAAGAGTAATTCGCTCGGAAACCGAACGATTGATGAGGGTGCCATGGATGAGGATAGTGGACTTAACTTCTCGGAGTATGTGGCTGTGCTTTCGGGTAATACTGACCTACTGGAGAAAGCGAAGCTGGATAAGAAAATTACCACCTTGGAATCGGAGCGTAAGGCATTCAATCGGGAACGTGACCAGGCAATGAATATGGTTGGAGAGATTGAGTTTAAGGCGAATATTCATAAGGGCAGGATTGCTCAAGCGGAGAGTGACTGGAGCAAATACAACAGTATGGTGCAACGTGATGAAGCAGGGCTACCCATTAACTCCATTGTGATAAAGGGCGTAGAAGGCGTGACCGATGAGAAGCGGATAGCGGAGCGACTGCATGAAATAGCAGATAAGGCACGAACAGGCGATGAGTATCGTGAAATTGGGCAGGTGTATGGCTTCCCAATTCTTGTAAAGTCGGAGAGTTCAGCTAAGGATGGGCTGTTTGGTTTAACCCAAAACAGATTCTTCGTGAAGGGCGAGGGTAATATCTACTACACCTATAACAATGGGGCCTTGGCAACTGACCCAAAGCTGGCTTGTCGTAACTTCGTTAATGCTCTGGAGCGTATCCCAAAGGTCATTGAGAGCCACCAAAAGGAACTCGCTAAGGTGACCGCTTCTATCTCTACCTATAGGGAGATAGCCAATGGCTCCTGGAAGAAAGAGGAGGAACTTCGCTTTCTAAAAAGCCAAGCCTCCGAACTTGACCGTAAAATAGCACTCTCTCTCACCCCTCCTTCTGATGCCGACGACACTCCAGAACAACAGCAGTCTAACGAAGTCGATGAAAGTCCCACATTGTCGTCCCGAGTGTCTGAGCAAGGAGCGATAAAGCCACAAGCGAACCAATCTCAAAACCCCGACAACGACTCTCCCAAGAACAGCTACCGCCCCAAGTGGCATTAGATGAAATTCTTTTTATTGAGGCAAACAACTCTCTGTAAACAGCAGTAAAAAATATGATTACGCCGCCTTTCTGGTCGCAAACTCACCATACATTTGCGACAGGCAAATTATATTTGCCCCTGTTATTCAGTGTTTTTGAGGTATTTCACTCGGGGCTTTTTGGTGTGTCCTAAACTTTCTAACCCACAATAACCTACGATCCTTTTGCGCATAAACATATAATCAGTGTATTTGCACATAATCATATGTGAGTGATTTTGTGCATTATGGATGATAATATATGCCTGTTTGAAGGATACAGTAAGAAGGCCTCGGATTTCAAGTGACAATAGGTGTTATCTACCGAGTACCTCTTTTAACTTCTTGATTTGTTTGGCAAAACCCTCAGGATCACTTTGTTTCAATTTTTCAATATTCAAAAGTTTCCACTCTACTGAGGGGTAAGTCTCAAAGCTTTGGTAGGAGAGCAGAGACCATTGAGGTTCTCCGCTTTCAAACGAAATCAAGAAGTCTTTTTCTGTTTCAGAGAATAGATTTTGGAGCCCTTGGATTAAATTAATACGAGTAGCTTCATAGTCTTGATAAGTAAAGGGTATCTCGGTCATCCCCATGAATTGTGTCTCCATAACCTTAGTCTGGTCAATTAGGTTAGGAGCAATTGACTCTGAGATTGGACGATCACTACCAAGAAGACTATATAGTATCCCTTCTTTCACATCAGACAAGGAATAATCCATGTACTTCACATCGAAGAGGTCTCTGGGATGTTGTCGAGAAAGAGCGGCAGCTATCTTTCCTCCATATAAAAGTGGAATAGGAACAACATTAGCTTCACAGTACATCATAAATTCATCTTGAGCCTTAGCACACAAAGGGGTTAACTTAGGAGAGCCAGAAACAAGGCCACGCTTTGTCTGATTAACTTCAATCTTGACTTGACATCCTCTGAAGCTACAAAGAAGCTTGCAAATTTCTGGACGATGAGTAATTTGAATGCCCTTAATAGATTGTCTCAATTTTTCTGAGATTCTTCTTAAACAGGCGTTGATGTTGTCAAGGCTGGCTTTACGATCTAATATTGGGATATAGGTTAGATCAATATCTATTGAATAGCGAGGAAGGTCTTTGACAAAAAGATTGATGGCTGTGCCACCATGTATCGCCAAATCCCCTTCCTCTGTTACGGCTGGAATAATGCGTATAAGAAGCTCTACTTTACTTCTATAATTATTCGTAATCATATAATTCTTGAGGAACAGTTATCTGATATTTATCCACATAGACACCAGGATTTGCTAAGGCTCTTGTCCCGCTTCCCAAATTGATTTTTGCAACATCAAGCTGCTTAAACCATGGTAGGTGAGCTTTGTCTGCAAAGTATAAGAGTAATCGATTGACTTTGACAGAACGACTCAATTCCAATAACTCTTGTAACAACTTGGGTCTTAATGTAGTAAGCATCTCTGTTACATAGTATATATCCATAAGAGAATAAAACTTAGGTGACAATGACAAAGTTTCAAGTATAGCCCTTTCTGGAGAGGATGCAAATACTTCATAGCCTCCCACTTCAAGTAACTCTATACCCAATTCACTACCAGCAAAGAGATTGCTACTATATACCAGTAGATTCTCAAAGAGGGCACTTGTCTTAAGCCATTTTGGGATATGCTCACCATTTTGTTCATATAAGAATATAGGTTCATCTCCTACATATCCATAATGAGAAAACCCCCTTAATCCCAAAGCAGTAGATGCTCCTAAAACATATTTCTTGCCTAAAAGTTCGTAATAGGAATAGAGAACGGCATATAGGGTCGGAGTATATCCATCAAAACAATATACTCCATTTGCTATTCGTTGTAGCCAATTACTCTTAACAAAGTCAGCCAACTCTGACCTTGTAAGCCCTTGTTGCTCCAACCAAGCTGAGAAGAGAACTGGAGTCTTTTGAGATTGTCTCTGCAGCTTCTTTATTTTAGTCGACATTTGCACGCTATTCTGCTTACAAATATACGGCAAAATAAACTTGTAGCAAAAGAATCCCCGACTAATCTCTCTTCTGACCATACTTATGTGATTAACTCTACCACTCCTCTCGTCGACGGAGCATCTCGTCTATTTCGTGCCTTAGAAAAAGCAGGCGTCCATTGGCTTTGATAAATGGGATCTTACCGAGCGAAACCCAATTGTAGATGGTCTTTTGCTCCACCTTGAGGAGCTTTGAGACATCTATAATATCGAGGTATTCTGGTCGCATCGGAGGGTGAATGGTTGTCTCTTGAAGGGCAAGCAATTGATTTAGCTTACCCTCCATATTGACAAGCATCTCCTTTAGAAGCTCAAACTCTGATTTATGTTCAGAGGACTCTGGCGGTTCTTTCAAGAAGCATGACATAGCTTTCCTCTTATGTAGTTTCCTGTGCTGTCTTGAGATAAGATATTTTGTTCTCTCATATAGGCGATATACTTCTTCGCCGTTCTGTCCTTGACATCCATCTCCTCCATCACAGCGACAACCAAGTCGCTGTAGGGCACCTGCTCTTGCTCTTTTAGTATCTCTTTAGCTACAGAGACCAAGTCTACAGTCTTACGCTTTTCTTTTTCCGCCTTGGACTTCTCACCCCTATAAGCAAACATATCCAACTCTTTGTCCCACCCAAAGAGCATCATCGGGACATCCAAAGGACTACCATCCCTCACCTTGAGAGCCTTAACCACAGACAATTCAGGGTTATCGTCCTTCTCAATCGAAAGAATGCCTGCTGCTTTTCTTTGGAGTTCAGAGCCGATATGCCCTCGTAACTTCACACCATTGGGCACGAAGTGAAGTACACAGATGATGCAAGTATTGTAAATACCCGCAAGACGATATAGTTCGTCAACTACTGCTATACTCTCGCTTTCATCATTGGCAGAACGGATCAAATCCGCAATCCCATCAATAACGACTAGCTGAATACCATTGTATTTGTGATAAAGCATATCCATACTATCGCGAATGAGCTTCAGACGTTCCTGGCGAGAAAGAGAAGCCAAGTAAAATGAGTGGAAGAAGGAAGGAACCCTATCTAACCCTGCACGTGAGAGTGTCCGCCCTAAGTTCTTATGTAATTGGGCTTCTGATTGCTCTGTATCATAATGCAGGACAGCATACTTCTTTGGATTAGCTGAGACACGTAGTCCTAAGGTCGACTCTGCTTCTAATGGCTCGTTGCTAATAACCCCTGAGAGGATGGCAGAAATGTAATTACTCTTTCCTGTACCTTCACCTCCTGTAATACAGAAAAGGTTATCCTGTGTCCCCAATGGAACACCATTGACGGACACAATGGAGTTGGAGACCTCAGGCGGGTTATTATAGTCTATCTCACAGGACTTCATCATCATAAGCGTATTTGCATATAGCTTGTTAAGTTCCTTGGCTAATAGTCCTTTGAGGTCAGTCGCTATCCGCCCCATTGAGAAAAAATCCGATATGTCCTTCTGCTCTTTACCGCCATCTAATGGCAGTTCCAGCCTAAGAATTGGTAGCTCTGAAAAGGTTTGTAAAACCTTATATGAAGCCCGAATACCTGTTTCGTCTACGTCGTACAAGATGACGATATGCCTAAATCTTCGACTCAGGAGTTCCATCAGAGGCTTTGGAATATCGGAAGTTTCACTATTAAAGCAAATAGCATTGAAGCCATGGGCGGAGAGGCTCATCACATCCTTTTCTCCACCAGTTATGTAGACTACATCACCCTTATTGGAAAGTTGCTCAAGCCCAAAAACGTAATCATCAACCTTCTCTCCTCCATAAAGGAAGCGGACACTGCTGTGAGGCCGATAAACCTTAATAAAGCCTTGCATGACATAGCCAAACATTGGGTCCTCATCATTAGAATATATCGAGTAAGGTTTTCCCTCCCGATTGACCGACTTAAAGCAGGTCAATGCTTTCACATGAAAACGGCGAAGTACCTCCTCTGTAATCCCATAACGAAACCAAAACATGAGTTCTCTTTGACTAAAAGCCTTTGAGGTAAAATCATATCGCTTTGGAGCTTCAGAGGTCACTTGGGGTGTCACTCGATTGCTTGGGCGTTTTCTGCTCATATTTGACACCACAGTCTCTTGGTCGATTCTAAGATTAAGTCCTAAGTCTCTATTTATCATTTGAAGGACATTGCGGAAATCTCGCCTAACATCAAGTCCCGCCACCATTGCTACAAACCAGAAGCAGTCCCCTGAATAGAGTTCGTCCCCAAAGTCCTTCATGCGGTAACAGTCATTCTTGCTATCGAAGTAGATGTTACAAGATGCTCTCTTGTCCTCATAGAAAGGGTTGCGAAAGTTACGCTTAGGCGCAAAGTCTACAGGCATATAGTACGTGAATACGTCCAAGCCTCTATTGGTGCGATTGAGTATTTCCTCCTTGAAGTTCATAGCTCTTCAAACAACATTTCAGGCTCCTCTTCACCGAGATAACCCTTTATGACCCCATCTTTGTAGGCATTCAGTCTCTGTATAGCCTCAATTCGCCTAAAGCCCTTGAAGGTTGCTCTACCAGTCTTGACAGCTATATACAGCCCCTTGAAAGGATATACCACATGATTCGCAGAGACATAACGAAAAGGGACAGCGTTAGAGTCTCGCCAGCGTGCAAGAGAAGCTCTTGAGATGCCAAGAAGCCTCATTACATCAGAAGAGTTCAATTCAATCTTATCTTCAAGGACTTCATAGTCCCTTTTCAGTTCCGAGATAAAGTTGTAAACCGCACCTACCTCTCTTCGCAACTGCTTGATTTCATGAACTAATTCACCTGTATAGTTTTGCTCTTCAACTTTCATGAGTACTCTCTTTGATTAATTCTTCTCCTTTTAAGATAGCTATCATCATTTCAAGCTTGTCAACCAGTTTTTCTGTACCAACCATACTTAGTAAAGTTTCTGCTAGTTCTTTTAGAATCTCTTTTCTTTGTGGATCATAAGCCTCCTCCAATATCCTCAAAAGTCCATCAAGGCTTATAACGCAATGATGCTCGCCAATCGAGCTTTTTTGTTGGACTGCTGACTCTACTATTTCTGATGGAATATGCAATAAAAACACCGTATGCTCCATTGCTCCAGCACATTTAAGGTAGGAGCTAAGTGTCAAGTTGCTCTGAAGTTTGGCATGTTTCAAAAACGCCGAATAATCTATGCCTGCATCCATTGCCAAGGCTTTGCCATTCCCCAAAGAGGACAAGATGGTTTCCAAAGTAGGCTCCACAACGTATAGTCTTTTCATATTGCTCATCTTTGCATTTCATCATACAACTCATGTGATTATTTCTTGACTGCAAATTTGCAAAGCCTGTGCATATAGAGCGAAGATTATAATGCTATTATTTGGTGATATATAACCATTAGGCATTATAATCGAAAGAGAGGGTAGGTACTGCAAGTGCACGGTGCAAGTTCCCTCTATATATAGGGACTTGCACCGTGCACTTGCATTGTAGCCATACCTCTCTTCGAGAGGTGATGGATACAAATATTTGGAGGTTGTTCAGAAAAGAAGTACTTTTGAACTTGGATAACACAAAGTAAGTGTACTCTGTGCGTACTCTCAAAAATGTCTGTCTTGGCTACAATCCGGCTACAGGGTTTTCAGAGGGTGTATAAAGAGAATGAGACATAGGAAGTTATGGAGGTTAGTTCATCTTCCCCCGCTTCCGCAAGAGGTCTTATTTTGAGTTTCAACAAGGTATTCAAATAGGTCTTCAAATCAATGGAAAGTCGTTGTAAAACAGTGTTTTACAGCGACTTTTTCTTATACGGTGGTTCCCGCTGAATACCTACACATAGGGTTTTGTATTCATCAAAAGGTCATTTTCTGCGGTAGTGTCCCCAAAAGTGTGTACGCCAGAATGCGTCTCTGAGTAGCAAACCTACATATTTTTTCGCTTTGTTTTCCATAAACATTAAAGATAGACTAAAGATGGTGAAGGCGATACGGAGAACAATGCGAACTATCCAACGCAGGATGAGAAAGCCAGCTACAATGCCGATGAGTGTTAGGACTTCGGGAGTGAGTATCATGGCAAGAAGTCGGTAGCCTCCATAAAGGATGCCGATGGAAAGGACTATAGCAAAGAGTTGTCTAAGTCGCCAACGGATGAGTTGTGACTTGGTCAATTCGGGTTCTGTTGGAGCATGGGGAGCTCGCTTCTCAAAAGGGAGAAAAAGCTGGCTCGTTCGGGTCTCTATTCGTTACAATCTTATTCATAACTTGAAGCTTCTATTGGTTTCAAGAGCGGACAAGATAAAGCTGTGTCACAAAGACAAGAGCAAGCTCATTGGCGTGTGTCACGGCTTGAATATCTTAGCTCTTGGAACAATAGAAGCTCCTTATGTTAATGATATGTCTCGCACGCTACGCTTCCACTGTTGGGAGCTTATTCTCCTCAATCAGCAGAGCAATCGTGCCAGTTAGTTCGGTGTACAGTAGTTTGTACTCTGAGGTGCCGTCAAACTCATCATTCAGGTCATACTTCTGTAACACCTCCTTAATCGCCTGGTTACCGAGTAGGATATTTGCCAATCTCTCAGGTAGTGGCTCGGGTAATTCTGTCTCAAACTCATTTTCTAAAACCGTCCGAATAGTATCGTAAGCAGAGAAATGAAGTCCTCGGAACATTGTCTCAGAAGCAAGTTCTTCCGCTTGTAAATGGTCATACCCTTGCTTAACTGCGTCAAGATAGACCGACAGAGCTTCTTCAGCTCGTGCATTGGTGAAAGCTTTGTCCTGCACCTTGTCAGGATGATAATTACTCAAATACTCCTCAAGCTTCAAAAGGAAGTACGATAGCTGTCTCTTCTGTATCATAATTCTATTGTTGTAATGGTGGTACATTATTCAGTGAAAAGTCTCCAAGCTTATCCGCAAGATCCATCATATCTTTCTCTATCTTCTTATTGGTTATACGGGCGTATATCTGCGTAGTTCTGATGTTTGTGTGTCTTAACATCTTGGAAACAGACTCTATTGGAACTCCTTTGCTCAAACAGAGGGTCGCAAAAGTATGACGAGCAAGATGAAAGGTCAAGTTCTTCTTAATTCCACAAATGTCGGCAATTTCCTTTAGATAGGAATTCATCTTTTGATTTGAGAGTACGGGAAAAAGCTTACCATTTCTATAGGTCTTGTAGTCGTACTTAGCAATGATTTGCTTTGGGGCATCCAAAAGCAACAAATTGAATGCGACATTAGTTTTTTGTCGCTTTGACATAACCCATTCTTTGCCGTCCATTGTCACAATATCATCTGGAGTTAGATTACATACATCTATGTATGCAAGTCCAGTAAAGCAAGAGAATACAAAAAAATCTCTTACAAGCTCCAAGCGTGGTAATTCTATCAAGTCTTTATTCGCAATTGCTTCGACTTCGTCCTCTGTCAAGAAACCCCTATCCACGGGTTTAGAGTGGAACTTGACATCCATGAATGGATCGTGCATAATGATGCCACGCTTCTGAGCGAAGATCGTCATCGTCTTCAAGAGTTTGAGCTTCTTTTGTGCCGTATTGTGTGCCAGATTGGCTTTTGTCCTAAGATACAACTCAAAATCCATAACAACTGCAGGGGTAAACTCTAAGAGTCCAATATCCTCTCTATTGTATATAGCTTTGAGGAAACGTATAAAGTGAGTCTTAACGACCGTGTATTTCTGTAGGCTATCTTTACTTAGCGACTTCCCAACCTGCTGTGCTACATGATCCAGATACTTATTGATGACTGGGAGTAAAGTAGTAAACTCCTTGTCTCGCCCAAGATAAGCCTGCTTGAGCCTCTCAACTGTCAAACCTTCCTCATCCTCCATCTTCCTATACATCTCATACAAAGAGGTGGAAAGAGAGTCAAGAGGGGAGTTTAGTGCCAATGCTTCAGCTGTACGTCCTCTCATTCTGCTGGTGGAGTTACTCCACATACTCTTCTTGACATAGAGTTTTGTTGTCCCTAAGTTCGCCATTTCTCTGTTGAGAAAGATGCGAAGCATGATTGGTGATTTTCCCTCTTTGGTCTCGTAGTTGGAGCGTAGGTAGAGGAAATCTTAAATTGTCTTCTCATGTCACTCTTAGTTTTGTGTAGCAGAAGCACATTAATTCTGTAGCAAAAAGCGCCAAAATTCATGTAGCATTACCACCACAAAGTTCGCAAATATATTTCTGAAACTAAGTGACTTACTGTAGTCATTTTGGTAGTCATTTGGTAGTCATTGCTACATTTTTCGGTTGCACAAAATTAGTGTAGCAGAAAGTGTAGCAGAAAAGATACTGTCCCCAAAAAGTGTGTAAGTCCCAAGAATGTTATCTTTGAAAAGTTAAAAACAAAAGATAAACAAGAAGATGAGACTTACACAAATGCAATTTAAGGAAATTCTATCAAACGTGATGACAGAGCCAAATGGAGTTGGTCGTTTAATGGAGTTAATCATCGAAATAGCGATGCAAGGGGAGAGGGAACTGTATAAAGAAGATAGTGGCGATGTGAGCAATGGATACCGCCCCCGTCGCATCTTTGCGAGTGGTAATATGCTAGAATTACGAGTACCCCGAACTCGACAGCAGGGCTTCATGCCCTTGATTTTAGGCGTTCTCAAAGATCAAGAGAAAGAGATGGGAGAACTAGCAGGTTATCTATATAGCTGCGGTAATACGATGGAGGATATCTCTGGAGTATTCGAGCGTTTGTATGGTAAACGTTATAGTACGAGTCAAATCAATCGTCTCTCCTTATCGACCCAAGAAGCAGTAGAAGAGTGGCGTCAAAGACGTCTACCGAGGACTTTAGAGGCACTTGTTATCGATGCTACATATCTTCCTGTACGGAGAGGAGAAAGTGTGAGCAAGGAGGCATTTTTTGTAGTGATGAGTTTAGATAGCGAAGGACGTCGAGACATCGTGGGTGTCTATAATAATCCAACAGAGGGAAGCGGCATCTGGGGCGAGTTTTTTGAGGATCTAAAAAGCCGAGGACTCGAAGTGGTAGGACTAATCATTTCAGACGGGTTGAATAACATTGAAGAGGTTGCACGTGAGCACTTTACAGAAGTGGAAGTCCAGCTCTGCACGGTGCATCTACAGCGAGAAATAACTCGAAAGATACGCCCTCGAGATAAGTCAGCCATCGCAAGTGATCTACAGGAGGTCTTTAGTAAAGACGGCTCAAGAAGCTCACCTTTAGATGGCCTAGAGAGCTTTAAAAACTTTGCGTTCAGATGGCGTAAGAGCTATCCTTTTCTCACAAAAATAGCTAACGGTCAGAGGATAGAGTATTACTTCACATACCTAAAATACGACGTCAGTGTTCGCAAGTACATTCATAGTACTAACTGGATAGAACGCTTCAATAGACAGGTAAAGAAAGGGGCTCGATATAAATGTGCATTACCTAGCGTAGAATCCGCTCTACACTTGATAGGTAGTATTGCAATCAATGCAAACTATCTGAAGAAAAGAATAGGAGATCTAACTCTTGGACTTAGGAAGAACAATGAAAAGTAAATAACAACAATGTGCTTTATTTTCCAACACAAAGATATCAACCTAAAAGAATACGGCAAGGCGGTGTCTCCGCGGTGCTACGACAGCCTTGCCTTAATTCTTTATTGGTCTATCTTTAATGTTTATGGAAAACAAAGCGAAAAAATATGTAGGTTTGCTTTTCAGAGACGCATTCTGCCGTACACACTTTTGGGGACACTACCGACAATGCCTCCATTTCCTCCGTTGTCGTCAATCACCACATTGAACTGACCGAAGAGGAAAAAGCCGAAGCACGGCGAGCCGCACTTCATCGCTACCAAAATGAGCAGTACCAACAGCTCACCAAGCGAGCTAAAGCACGTACAGCCAAACGAGCAGAAGCAGAGTAACCATTCAGAAGACACTCTTTGACCTATGAAACCAAGAACTAAACTACAGAAAGAGGTGGCGGAATTGAGCCGTCACCTCCCCGAGATAACCAATACTCAAAAGGAGTGGGCAAATAAGCATTGTTTCCCTCATTTTGCAAAGCGTACCATCAAAGGCGTGTACACTTGTATGGATTGTGGATGTCGCTGGAGTGACCACCACAATCATAGCGATATGTAATAGGATTTTAGAACGGATAAAATCAATAACTGTACGACTGAAAAGTAGCATCATCTCTGCTAGTAACACTAACCAGATAAAACTAATATCCTTGCCACCTATACCTGTATCAACAATGGCTTGAGTAAGAAAAGGAAAAATTAGTTGAAGAAAAGAGCTAAGCAATAATCCGAGAGTTATTTGTGTAATGAAACGTTTGTACTTTTTAAGATAACGCCAAAGAAATTTTGTCCGATTCTGTGTTGGAACTTTTTTATTCTCATTTTGCACATAAAACTGTTCTTGTGACTCGAAGAGGAGTACAACCCCCTGTTCTTCACCATCGGTTATTGTACTAACCCAGTGCTCGCAGAATTCCTCCTTAGAATACGTTATAAGTCCTTTGATTGGATCTGCAACATGGACGATATATTTCCCATTTTTATGTTTCTTTATTTTATAAACAACTACAAAATGATTCTGATTCCAGTGAACAATGCAAGGCAATTGAGCTTCATCTGTTAAAGTCTCAAAGCTCAACTTTCCGCCAATGCTTTTGAATCCAACGTTTTCAGCCGATTTGCAGATTCCAAGTAAAGATACGCCATCTATACTAAATGCACATGTGCTTCGTAGTTGGTCTCGATCAACATCTCTACCATAATACCGAATTATCATGGCTAAACAAGTTGGGGCACAATCAATTACATCCCTTTGTCTTATGAATGAAAAATCTTTTTTTATAATCTAAAATAAATGCCTGCCAATATGTTTCGAGGTCTGATGAAATAGCTGATCCGGCTTCTGCTCAAATTATCTTGTATGATGTAGTCATACACTTGAGTGTCAAAAAGATTTCGTACGGACAAATTCAATTCAATGCCATTTCGAAAGCTATAGGTTAAATCAGCATCGCAAAAATAAAAATTCTTAAACCGTTGAGGTTGATACTCATTGCAGTAATGTTCACCGGTCAGACTAATGTAAAGATTGGTAGTGGGAATGATTGTGCAGTTCAGTTGCTGTCTCAATGTTTGGTATATATGTCTGTTGTCGATAGATGCTATACTCATGGTACTACGTTCGTATGTAGTTTCGTAACTGATATTACACCAGTTAGCAGGGCGGGTAGTCAGCTTGGGACTGATACGCCAGAGGGTAGAGTTATAGGCGTACGGAGTCGTATTTTGATACATTGACCCCTTAAAATTCACCCATTCTGTACGCAATAATAGATATCCTCTAATGGCATCGATCCCCATGTTTATACTTCCGTTTATCTGCCATGATTGTTGATTTGAAGATTGGGGCAGATAGATATGTTGGATATAGTCCGGACCGAAAATTTTGTTACTGATATAAGGTGACCGACTCTTGGTATAGCTTATCCCCATATTCAAGAAAAGAGCTTTGATGGTATTTTTATAACTCATACCCCATGCAATATTCCAACGATTGCCCCTTTTGAAATTCGTTATGCCGCCTGTGGTAGTGCGGTAGTTGTTTAAAATCGGATTTTCAAAAAACAGTTGTTCGTCTGGCTTTTCCTGCGTGTAGCTAGTGGACAATGAAGTCTTTACTTGAGGCGAAAAGATATAGTTCAAGGAAGCTTGTGGTGAGAAACTTGACACAGCATATTGACGTTTCCGAGTATCCGTTTTTTTTGTATAGCTATACCACGTCCACGATAGTGGCAGTGAAGATTTTAATTCCCATTTACCACGATGTAGCAATAGTTCTGGTGATAGGTATGGATAAAAATATCTCATAGACAAATCGTTCGGAGAGAAATGAGTACTCTCGCTATTCATATTGCGAATAACCCCTACAATGCCGAGTTTCATCGAGACAACAAAGGGACTCAGTACGTATGAAAACTTCGAACTCGTATGTGTATAAAAAGCATCTGACCGAATGGTCTGATGGTCGTCACTGATTGGGCGAAGGATGTCAAGCTGCTGTCTTTTCCGCTCCCATTTATTCAGGGAGGAGAGACTATAAGAGCGATTGCCTATTCGTTTAATCAAAAGGAGATCATTGGTATAAGATTCATGCGGTAGTGATGCCTGTTGCTCGTTGGCGTTGTCTCCGGCATAAGACATATCTACACCATTCGATACCCATTCGCCGGAAAATTTGTTGCGAAGATAAAAATTCGGACTATTATCTTCATAGACAATATCAGCAGTCCACTGCTGCTCTCGCTTAACGGCATTTTCCGTATTTGTATTAATGACCGTAGAATCCTTGAGATAGTATTCAGATTCGGATCTCCTATTGGAATGAAGACGATCACGGATATAGGTGATTTGTGCTGTCAAGGTGCGATTCTCGCTCAATGCAAATAAATTGTTGGTCGTAAGTGCATGAGAGCGGTTGAAGGTAATTCGTTCATCACTTAAGTCCGTCAGTAGCCCCGGGTGCACATGCAAATAATTCCGTAGACTATAGTGGTTGCCAAATGTTGAGGTCAAATCTGACATATCCAATTGCTCCACCTCACTCCTAATGTCTTTACCCGTATTATTTCCCTTATAAGTATTCAGGGTCTGCATCTTTTTCGCAAAACGCATCAGGGTAAAATCTCCATTCAATAGTAATGGGGAGAATCCGGATGCAATACGTGCAACACCTAAAATACGGGATTTCGCTCGATCCTTTAAGCGAATATTGATCGCCGGATTTTGTGAAAATGAAATGTCTTGGAGTGCTTTGATCGGTTGATGGTTTTCCATTACTTCTACCCGTGCTACATCATCTTGACGGATGTTTTGTGTCGCAATCCCATAGCGACTACCGAGCATATCCTTTCCTTCGATGTAGAACTTATTGATAGGTTTCCCATTGTACTTAATGCTACCGTTTTTGTTAACCTCAATTCCCGGCATGCGTTTGAGCACATCCGCCAATGAATGGTCTTGAATTTCGCCGAAACTTGATATATTATAGACTACAGTGTCTCCCTTGTCATAAATGCTTCGAGGTTTGATTTTCACCTCTTGCAGAACAAATGGACGGCTTTTCAATGAGACATTATAAACGGTCTGCCGGGGGATAAGAGCAGATACATGGTTTTCGTATCCCATCAATGTTACCCGTATCTCATACTCTGATTCATCAGACAACCTACAAGTAATATGATATAGTCCCTCGGCATTGGTTTGTGCATAAGCCACTATTCGTTTTTGTGATGTAGTTCGCACATAAACCATAGCACTCTCCAGTGGTTTGTGCTCTGTGCTATCGCTTATCTTGCCTGTGAGGGTTATCTCCTGTGCCGCACAAGAAAGAATACTGATGAATAATCCCAGCCAAATCCCTAATAACTTACACATATACTATTCTACCAATTCTATAGGTTCGTATGATTCTGTATTGGGATGATCTTCCCCCAACTTTAGACCCGTTTGAGCCTCAATGGTCGCCATCGGGTTCAGTGTATAACGCTCCTTAGCTTTCAAAAAATCCACTCTTGTAGTTTGTACATATCCTTTCATATTGGGATTTCGAATGATAACGATAGGTGTATTGCTGATGTTTTCCATCCCAACAGCCGTAAAGTGGTATAAATCTTCTGCATCGTAAGCCTCCAAAATTAATCCCGGCAATCCACCGAGTAGCCAGGGTCCATTGCTGATCGGAATATCGGGGCAAAACCACGCTGTCCAGGATCTACCTCGATATTGACATGTAGCCATCTGACATTGATAGTTGAGTATGCTTTTTATGCTATCAGTCATCTGCCACTGCTGGTCATGCAGGCTGTCTTCATATATGTAGGCATCTGAAGATATGACATCAGTAACTGTCGTAATTCCTTCATGAGGATAATTTTTGAATATATAAGATGAAAACTTCTTCGATAATATAATCCCTTTGTCAAAAGCATCACTAAACCGTTTCATGAAAAGCTCTTCACCTTCCTGTGAAGCGAATAACGAATCGATTTCTAAGGTAATGGGACTGAAAAATGCAGAAGTTCGATATCCGACAGATAGAATCAAATTATCAGCTAATGGTCGAGGACGAGGAGGCTTGCGAATGTGCGTATAGCGATATGCGACCTTCATATAAGCCGAGTCTAATGACTGTACCACTTGTGCTCGAACAGTCAGAGATAGGAACGTAAAAAATAAGACTGTAATGAGATGTTTCGATAAGAATTTCATAACAAATAAAGAAAAAGCATGGTTTGGAATAACAAAATCACACGATGAAGTTATGAAAAGAACTAAATATATATCTAACAGAGATATTGGGGTTCTTTTTCAGGAAAGACTGTATTCGCTGGTGCATCAGGGCACATGGAGTACAATGGGGATTAACCAAAATCGTAATACTATGATCTGACTGAGTATTACTAATTAATATATGTGGATGGAGTTCTGATTCAGGATAATAATCTTGTTTGTATAAAAGAGTCCAAAAAACACTTTCATTGAATTTTATCTGTTTTATTTCATACGTAGCTTTAACCAAGTCTTTACTATCTTGTAAGATGGAAGTTAAGTAGCTAATGCCTAAAATAATTATGATAAAAATAGATCCAGTAAGCAAAAAATCAATAAAATAAAAAGCCCCAATCCCAATCCATTTATTGAAAGCAAAAGCGGAATAATAGATTCCCCATAAAGTGAAAATAACTGATAGGCAAAGGGGGCACCATTCTTTAACCTTAAATTTCTGATACCAAATACTCCAAATAGTAAAGGGGAAACCTAATAAATTAATAACAACAAGATATTTTGTAAAAACAGGAAAAATGCAAACAATAACTATATTTGAGATAAAAAAGCCTAATCCTATATCTGTCAAATCTATGAAGCCTGATATGCTGAATATTTTTGAATCTAGGACCTTGTTGCAGTTCATAGTGTTGGACAGAGAGCAAAATCTGTCTGCAAATCCTCTGTTTATTTTTCTATTTACTAAAAGCATGCATATAGAAGTTCCAACTATGCTAAATAATAAAATACAGAAGCTGAACTTAGAGGATGCTTTTATGATATTATGATATGTAAATTCAATTAACACAAATGCAATAGAAAGAAAAAAAAGAATTGTTTTTCCATTTCTTAAATATTCTTCATTCCTATGGTTTCTGAATCCTGGTCCTTGTGAATTGGTTTGTGGTTCAACAAGCAATAGATTTCCCGTCCAACTTCTTTTAAAACTGTCGATAGACACCCTCTTATTTTTAAGTGAATTATCCTCAATGTAAGAGGCATATTTTTCATTTATGCTAACTACCAGAGCAAAACCATCATCTAAATGTGCAATAAAAGGACATTTAACATGAATAATATCAGTTTTATTTGTTAGTTTGACGCCTGTATTTTTTATGCCATAGTACGATAACATGGAAGACAATCACAATAAATTGTTTTTATTAGGATGTTCATAATAATATTTTGAGGAGTACCTCCGAGTATGAGGAACTTCCAATAATTCTAAAATAGAAACAAAAATATTTTTTCTTATAAGATCAAACATAATTTCTTAAAAGTATAAAAATGTTTTCTTTAGTATCTCTAGGTATTTCTGATATCTCTTTCCCCAAAGATATTAATAACTACACAAATTAGCAAATATTACATATTTAGAATCAAAATTTCATATAACTTAACTGGTGTTAGGTAGTTAAAACTCCCAATATTTCTCGTCATATCCTGCATTATCTCAACTTAGTCAGATACCTATTCTATTCCTTTAATTTTGCTGATATACAATTGTTTAATTATTAAAATAAGCATTTATGGAATCGAATATCAGTGACAACTATGTATTGGTCTTAGAAGACCACTCAGAAGTAAAGAGCGAACAAGAGGCAGGTAAGCTCTCCGTAGTTTCCGGGATTGACGAGAAGGGCAATCTAAAAACCACCGAAGCCGCAAATTAGGCTTCATTCTTGAAGTTCAACAGAAGGATAGTATGCTGAAAACCTTCATGAGTAACTTCCTCAAACAGTTCAACGACCCGACCCGTTTCGGACTAGACAAGGTCTTGTCCAACAACGTGGAGCAAGGCGTGGATAATCTCCGTAGCATGCTTCAAAGCCGAGGGAAGCCTGAAATGCAGGAGCAACTGACGAAGATGGGCATATCTTTTGAGGACTTTCTATCCCAACTGAAGAACACTACAGCCATTGACCCGGAAAAGGTGGATTGGAAGATGCTCGACAGTCTCGGACTATCCCGTGAGCGATTGGAAAAAAGCGGAGAGTTGGAGAAACTGCTCAATTGGCAGAAGAGTAACCTTGTGACGATTGCCGGACCCGTTGGTGACATGACCATCTATACCGAAGCCCGACTTGCTTTCTGCACGGACGAGAACGACAACATCGGTTTGGCAGTCCACTCCATGCGTAAAGATCCACAACTTGACTACCCTTATATGGGATACAAGTTCACTGATGATGAGAAAACCACACTACAGACCACGGGCAATCTTGGTAAGGTAGTGGAGCTGATACCCAAGAGCGGCGAACCATTCTCAGCCTATGTCTCTATTGACCCGCTAGCCAACGGGTTGGTTACTCTTCGTGCTGACCGAGTTTCCATTCCAAAGGAGATTAAGAGTGTAGAACTAACCGATCAACAGTACAAAGATCTTGTGGAGGGCAAGTCAGTTAAGGTGGAGGGGATGCCTCGTATTCCCAAGAAACTTTGTGGACTTGATCTATCAGAGAAGCAACAGCAGGCACTGACCAACGGAGCCACCCTTTATCTAAAGAACATGGTAGATAAGGTCTTATTTTGAGTTTCAACAAGGTATTCAAATAGGTCTTCAAATCAATGAAAAGTCGTTGTAAAACAGTGTTTTACAACAACTTTCCTCTTATACGGTGGTTCCCGCTGAATACCTACACATAGGGTTTTGTATTCATCAAAAGGTTATTTTCTGCTACACTTTCTGCTACACTAATTTTGTACATAAAAAGGATCTACTATTTTTCTGATCTGTAGAACCTGCCAAGCCTCTCTACGATGCTCAAATTGGCAGGTCGTTTTTGCATGGTGCTGTCGCTATTCAAAGCGTATAACGTCTCATTTCTTGTCTCCACGCTTTCTCTTAACTCCCCATTTCGTTCCACATAGAGTTGCGTAGGTGGGAGTATCAGCTGTTCCCTTTTTTAGTGGCAAAGGTAGTATTGGGCATCGGCTTCGTCAAGGTCAATGCCCTTCTGGTTTGTTGCGGAAATCTCCAGCCCCACTTGGGGTAGTATTTCCGCACAAAACCTTGTCTCTGCCTTTGCCCTCTACCTTTTCTCTGCCACAAAAAGGGATCAGCATACTCCGACCTTTGGACGCAAAAAAAATGTCACTATGGATAAGATGAAAGTAAATAAGCAACAGACAATGAAAGAAAAAGGGAATTGCTCCTCCTCTCATTACCGCAATAATAGTGGGATAAGTGAGGTAGCGACTAAGTTTGTGACTTGGGAGTCCAACCCATTGGAGAGCCTTGCCGAGAGCAAGGTGTACCAGCTAAGGGTAAAGCTGAATAAAGTCGGACTGATGAGCCGTGAGGAGAAGAATTGGCTCGCTGAAGCAGTGAATAGTAACAGCTACTTCCGCACCGCCCCGCTTCAAGTCTACAGATTTGACTTCCTTGATGTCCTCAAGAAGTACCTCGTCAATCAGTATGGACATTGGGCAGAGTATTACGCCCCTGACCGCACCAGTCTGAGAAATCTCCTCATTGGACAGGTGAACCACATCGTAGAAATCCCTAAGCAGTAATCACCCACGAAAGTAGAAAGAGATATGAAAGGTTCAGAGCATTTCACCAGAGTAATCACGGAGTACCTCAATCAGAGGGCTATGACCGACCCTCTATTTGCCTCTAATCTAACAAAGGAGCATAAGAGCATTGAGGAGTGTATTACCTCCATTCTCACCGAAGTCTATAAGAAGTCATCCAAAGTCGTGGAGTCTGCAACTCCACCACCGAGTACCACGACCAAATCGTGAGCCTTGTCCAACACAACATCGGACAAATCACCCAGCGACTGACTGCCTAAAACGAAGAAACTTAACTTGACAAGTTTTATGCCTATGGTTACGACACACATCAGTTTGGGCTTACCCATCACAGGTTTTTCAATACTAACCCGATGGAATAATTGACAAAAGCAAGGAGGATACACAACAAAAAGGTTATTCAGTATTGCACATTGTCATCGGTGGGAACATTCACATCACGTTATCCGAAAAAGATGCAAATTGAGTACACAGTCTCCTCAATTAAATCAATATAAGTGAGAAATCTTAATATATAACGTTCGTGCTGAAAATATAGATTTTTCTTTATATTGATTTCTTTATATGTGTCATGTAAATTACTACACCCTCAACCCATACATGCTAAAGATGGCGTTGCTCATATTCCATTAGTCATTGATCTATAATGTATTATCTCTTTTCAATTTCCCAGCCTTTCAATTAATGTCGTCATTAAAATTGTAAATTATCTAAATCATCTGAGCCCTCTTCATTTGCTTCAAATTGTTCAGAAATAATATCGTTTTCAAGCTTTTTCTTAATTGCGAGAACAGCTGTTCTCCCTTCCTCCAAAATATTTTTGATTATTTCTTTAATAAATAAGGATTGATTTTGATTTGTTCCTATCCATCCTCCTTCTACAATAGTTTTAAATCTCGTATTATCTAAATATCGTCCAACATTTTCGTAACAAATAGCTTTTCCGCCACGTTCACCTTTAACACACTCATCCTTTTCTAACATTTTAATGTAATCAAGAGGTAGATACATTCCAGAGCTTAAGCCAACATTATCAGGGTCAAATTCTAACTTTGGGCAAATCTTAATAAAAAATGGATTCTCATTAAATCTATAATCATGTATAGATCCATTTCCTCTTGTTGATTTTAAGGATTGGATTATTAAATCCATTCGAGATATCTCTTTTGTAAATTGCAAATTAGGAAGCCTAAAAACAAATTTATCTCCTATCATTTCCATAGTTTTATATTGAACCATAATAAAGCACTTAAAATCTTCATTGAAATAAATTAAATCAGTTCCTAAATGTTCTTCTAATGGTAATCTATTTGCCAGTAAGACTGTGAGACGCGTTTTATCATTTTCAAATACTGAAGATGAATATTTTGTTGATTTGATTAAATCAAAGCCAGGAATGTTAGATAAATCATTTATTATCATAGAATCCTCCCGAAGTCTAACTTGAGAAATACCATCAAGAAACGATGAAGGCTTTTCGGTCTGATCATAATCCCACCCTTGTGCATTATCCTTATCTATCCCGGCAATATTCATCTCTGTTAACACAGCTTCCTTTTGCTCTGCTAAAGATTTTTTTACATTCTTAGAGAGTCTTGAAATCCTTAATTGCCTACTTTTGGAGTATTTATCTAAGAATGAAATTGTTTCAGGGGATTTTTTTAAGAATCCACTAAGAAATTCGTCAAAGCTTTTAGGAGAAAAGAGCCCACCTGAGTTTATCTTATTAATCAGATGCGATTTCACTCTAGAACCTGTAGTATTAGCTATCTTGATAGCAGAAACCGGATTCTTGAGCTCAAATATATTTTCTATATTAAGTCTTCGTAAGTCTGTTCCTGCACGTACGCCACGTTTTCCCAGTCCTATATGAGTTATTTTCTCAGATTCATTTGTAATAAAACAGACTAATGGAACATGCCTCGGATGACTAAACTCCGGGACAGGTTCGGCAAATATATCATATTTATTCTCCTGAAAGGAAAAATACCTGCTTTTATTTAAGATTAAAAAGTAACCTGCAACTTTTGACATAATTATTATTTATTATCCCTTATTCATTTCGACCTATAAGTCCAAATTTTTGTCTTTTACACTGCCAAATATCAACCTTTAACAGTGTAATACATAGCAACTTATACCTCACTGACATTCTGATATTTATATTTTACTGATTGCCAACATTCCCTCTAACTTACTTGCCTTATGACATTATCTTCCTGTTTATGATGCGATAAGCCCTACCTATCCTCTTTAAAGTAAGGAACAGTGCGTTTTACTTACTCTTAGAATAAGCAATCTCCTTACATGCCTTCCTATTGATTTTATCCGTTTCAGTCATCGGTATCGATGTGATGAGATAGATCTCTTTCGGTGTTTGGATAGACGGCAGTACACCCTTGATTTCTTCCTTGATCATCGGCAGATCGATATCACTATGCTTTTCTATCAGCATCACCAACCTCTCACCTAGTATATCGTCAGGAATAGAAGTCAGAGCAAATGGCAGGGGCAACACCCTACGGATCATCTCTTCTACCTTCTCTAGATGAATCTTGACACCACCACTATTGACTACATTATCTTTTCGCCCCTCTATCGTAAACGTGCCGTCCGAGGATAGGTCCGCAATATCATTAGTCACCAATACCTGTGACGAGATCTTAGGGGCATTGATGACCAGAGTATCATCCTCAGACAATGACAGATGTACACCTTCAAGTGGTGTGTAATAGTCGCTTCGATCAGAACCATTAACCCGTCTTAGCGCTATATGAGACAGTGTCTCAGTCATTCCATAGCTGCTATATACAGCACTCTTGAGAGTCTCCACATCTCTTTCGAGCTTCACTGGCACCACTCCTCCACCAAGGAGTATAATCTCCACATTATCCAATCTACTACGCTCTTGGTCCACCTCTAAAGTACAGCTAAGCTGCATAGGAGTCATGGGGATAAACCGAAAATCCTGCCCATCAGACACTGACGACATCGGATGAGACGATAGAGGAACGATGTACAGTTCAAGACCTGCCACAAGAGCTCTCACCACCATCATCATCCCAGATATATATTCCAGAGGAAGTGGAAGCAACACCCGATCTCCTCTCTGTAGATCAAAGTAAGTACAGGTCGCTACCGCACTTTGAATCATGTGCTTTTTTTCTACCTTAAGGACCTTTGGTGTCCCAGTTGATCCTGAGGTCTTCACCTCAATCGTAGGACTAGCATCAAACCACCTTTCAAGGAAAAGGGCCAAAATAACACTGCGATCATCAGTACTACACTGTAGTCCCCTTTTACAGTCCTCAGCAGTAAACTCTTCGCCCCTAAGGTATAGGATCTGCTCTACAATATTTGTAACAAATCGAGACATTTTTACTCAGATCAAATCATCATAATGGCAGGATTTCCTTAGTCGCCGGAAGTACTTCGAGAGGGTTAAACCACAACCGATCACCTTTAATCTCCAGTGGAATGGTAGCATTGTCCGTAAAGAGCTTGCCCGTCCCTAGCCCCTGAGGCATCTGCAGATCATGACGTTCAGCATACTGAGCGATAGCATTGAGACCCACATTGGACTCCAGCGCGGAAGTAATCCACCACCCGATTCCCATAGACCGTGCAATCCCTATCCACTCATTACATCCACTAATGCCGCCATGTAGAGAGGGCTTGAGGATGATGTATTGTGGTTTTAGCTCTTCGAGCAGTCTCACCTTATCATTATAGGCATTGACACCAATCAGTTCTTCGTCAAAACCTATGGGCAGTGGACTCTCAGCACACAGTCGTCTCATCGCACCATACTGACCTTGACGAATCGGCTGTTCAATTGAGTGTAAGTCCAATCCACTCAGCTGCTCCAGCCTGCTCAACGCTTCGTCGGGGGCGAAAGCACCATTGGCATCCACCCTCAGCTCTATCTGACTCCTGTCGAAGTCATGTCGTATCATCTGGAGTAGCGAAAGCTCCTTCTCGAAGTCAATAGCCCCTATCTTGAGCTTGATACACCGAAAGCCTTGTGCTATCTTCTCCTCGATCTGTTCTTTCATGTAGTCATAGTCCCCCATCCATATGAGTCCATTGATAACGATTCCCTCTTCACCTCTCGCAAAAGGGGTGTTCCACAATGCAAAGGACGAACACTCAAGATGTCTGACGGCTGTCTCCAGCCCAAAGAGCATAGAAGGAAAGGACCGTAATCCCTCCCGATCTACAATTTGCGTACGCAGTGTGGTCGCGACAACCTCTCGAAGTTTATCTGCATAGTCCGGAATATCATCACAACTAAGCTGAGGGAGCGGTGCACACTCCCCTATACCCACTGACCCATCATCCGAATAGAGGTATATATACCACAGCTTACGCTTGGTATATATACCTCTGGAGGTACCTGCAGGGCGAATGAATGACAGCTCTGCAGGTATTACCTCTCCCTTTATTATCCTTTTCATTTAGGGTAGCTTGGGATATTGTTTGAAGTTTGGTTTTCTTTTCTCCAAAAAAGCCTGCTTACCCTCCTGAGCCTCATCAGTGAGATAGTAAAGCATTGTAGCATCACCAGCAAGCTCTTGTATACCCGCCTGTCCATCCAGTTCAGCATTAAGTCCGGCCTTGATCATGCGTAGTGCCAGAGGACTATGAATCATTATCTCTTCAGCCCAAGCCACATACTCATCTTCGAGCTGGTCTAGAGGTACTACCTTATTCACCAGTCCCATCTCCAGTGCATCCTGTGCACTGTACTGACGACAGAGGAACCATATCTCACGTGCCTTCTTCTGTCCTACGATCCTAGCGAGGTAAGATGATCCGAAACCGGCATCAAAGCTCCCTACCCTCGGACCGGTCTGTCCGAAGATGGCATTCTCCGATGCGATGCTCAGATCGCATACCACATGGAGGACATGACCGCCACCGTTGGCATAGCCATTGACAGCAGCAATCACAGGCTTAGGGATAGAGCGTATTTGCTTCTGCACATCCAAGACACTCAGACGCGGTACACCATCCTTTCCGACATATCCGCCACGCCCCTTGACATTCTGGTCACCACCTGATGAGAAAGCCTTATCTCCCGCTCCTGTGATCACCACGACACTAATATCTGGATCCTCACGACATATACGCATTGCATCGCTCATCTCCGCAGTTGTCGTGGGCGTAAAGGCATTGCGGTAACGCTCACGATTAATCGTGATACGTCCAATCCCTTCGTAGTAATCAAAAATAATCTCTTCGTACTCTTTGATGACCTTCCAGTCTCTTTTTGTGCTCATTTGTATATCTATATTATAATTATTATTGTTATTATTTTAGTGAATGGTAGTAGTCCTTCAGTATTCTCACATCTGAGTCCTTGTCTGTAAAGACTTCTACAAATATAGGCTTATCTGCTTGTATAGACAACAGTCTCTCCGTTGCATCCTGTAGCTCATTAGACGAATGGACTCCATGGTACTCAAATCCCAACTGCTCTGCCCACCCTTGTGCTGATGTCGTGTGTGATGCCGTCACAAAGGCATGCGTACGCTCGGTTATCTCTAGTCCTGGCAAAGCCTGAAAGATCTCGCCCCCTCCATTATTAAGCATCATGATCCTGAGGTTAGGTTTAACATAACTATTCCATAGACCGTTCATATCGTAAAAGAAACTCAAATCCCCAATCAAGCATACATTCATCCGATCAGATGCCGCAGCAAAACCCACGGCTGTAGAAAGAGACCCCTCGATACCACTGGTCCCTCTATTACAATACACATCATTGCCCTCTGCTATCTCAAATAGCTGTGCATACCGAACAGCAGAACTGTTACCCAGATGCAAGACGGCATCATGGGGTAAATGTTTCAAAAGATTTTTTACTGCAAACATCTCTGAGTACCCAAAGTCAAACATCGCCCCCTTTCGCTTCACATCATCAGAGCGTTGCCACCAATAACGGGTGTACGGCTTCTCGTGCGTATGTGTATCTTCGATAACCGCGAGTATATCCTCAGCCGGCACCTCTGCTACTATCGTCTGACAAGCAAAGGTATCCACTACACGCCCTTCACGTGACACATGGATATGATGAGTAGGTGGATAACTTCGGATCAGTTTCTTCAAGCGCTTAGAGACGATAGACCCACCATAAGTAATTAATACATCAGGTGCAATTTCACTTTTACGATCCGAAGGATAAGCATAGATCACCTGATCAAAATTGTCGATATGTCTTTGTCCATTGAGATTACCTATTTGCTCAGAAAGGATCAGTGCATTTTTCGGCAAGGTTGCCTGGTTATTAAGTTCATCCTGTCCCTTGATAACCATCAATCGCTCAGCAGAAGATATGATGTCACACAAGTCCTGTTCAATACAATCATATCGTCTGATGACACGCACAGTAGGAAGAGACTTCTCCGTAAATCGAAATAGAGGCTCCGATATAGGCACATTAATATGTACAGGTCCACAGTCATGATGAGTGCTCTCGAGGAGTGCTTCATTAATAAGTCTATTGCAGTACCATTCATCCTCTGCTGTTTGAACCTCAGGTAGATCGACAGACATCCTTACCAGAGTGCCATAGACCATAGGTTGCGGGAGTGTCTGACCGTCCATCTGACCAATCCATGCACGTGGACGATCGGCCGTGATGACGATAAGCGGCAGCTTACGGTAAAAAGCCTCCGATACCGCAGGGTGAAAGTTGAGAGCTGCGGACCCCGAAGTGCAGCAAATAGCTACAGGCCGCTTCGTCTCCAGGATGCGTCCGATAGCAAAGAATCCCGCACTACGCTCATCCGTTATAGAGTAGCAACTGTAATCCGAATCCTGAGACAATGAATGAACGATCGGAGCATTACGACTACCAGGACAGAGGACTACTTCATTGACCCCATGAGCCTTGAGCAATGCACATAGATGAATAATTTTTTTTTTGTCGGAGTACATCTGTTATTTCTATTTTATCAGAGAGAGCAAAGTATTAATCTTATCATTTGTCTCCATCCACTCATCATTGAGATTAGATGATTTCAGGAGTCCGCCACCGGCATACATGTGTATCTGTGGGCTGTTCGGGGCAGACTGCAAGCATCTAAGATTGACATAAAAATTGATTTCGCCTTGTTTTTTCGGTCCCAAAAATCCCGCATAATAACTCCGATCCATTGACTCATGATCTAATATAAATTGCTTAGCCTGCTCTTTAGGGAGTCCGCAAACAGCGGGTGTTGGATAGAGTGCTTCAATAAGTTGGTGAAGGGGCATCGAATTAGGAAACCGAAAAGTAAAATCGGTCTTCAGATGCTTGAGATGAGCTGTCGCGAAGCTGTATGGATCAGACCTCTGAAACGAAATACCAAATTCAGTAAGTATATCGGAAATATAATCTGTCACGACCGCTTGCTCCAGCGTATTCTTACGACTCTTGAGGTCGTCGTCCATAAGCTCCACAGTACCCGCAAGTGATACAGTATGACAGGAACCATCACCACCACGCACCAGCAAAGGTTCGGGAGTCGCACCCATCCATATTCCGGTATATTCTGTACCGAACTGATAAACAAAAGCCTCTGGATAGGCGTGACAAGCCTTGACAAACAGATCGTCGGCCTCAAAAGGGCGATCTAATTCGACTGTATGCTTTCTCGCCAATACCAGCTTCTTATACATATCACAGTGCAGGGCTTCTATAAAGGTAGAGAAGTCCTTTTGGTATGCTGCAAATTCAGCCTGCACGTTCTTCTCCAGAGGATCGTACGAAAAGATCATAGGCAGAGCAAGATCATCCAATCTCACGACTTGCTCTTTTCCATGGATCAATATAAGAGGAGTATCAGAAGTGAGGGCAAACGGTGCGATAACAAAGCCTTCAAAATCATTTATCTGAACAAATGAATCAGCCACAAGCGGGGCATGCTCAGAGATTATAATATGTATAGTATCCTGATGAGGGAGCTTATAGTACACCCAAGCCCCCACTCGGGACAAGTCTTCATCTAAATTGACAAGCATATAATTTTCAAAACATTATTAGCATCCAATCGGTCCATTTATAGCCTAATGATCTATCAATCTGGGATGCTCTTCATATTTGATGTGGCACTAAGAATAGTGTATATCAGAATTCAAAGATAACCAATTAATACAAAAGTTACCTCCCACACCCAAAAATCATGCATGAATAAACGCATTTCAATAACTTCACAATACGAAGATCCAACTATCGGCGAAATACATATCTGAATTTGCCAGCTGACTTTGTGCTATCCTGAAATAGTGGACAAGCAGAAGAAGAAAAGTAATGGAAGAAAAAAGCACAAAAAGAATGAATCCTCAACATTCGAGGTATTATAGTAATGAATTTAGGTATCTCGTGGTAAATGATCTTCTCTGTACTGGAGATTCAGTAGTAGATGTAGCTAAAAGATATAAGATTGGCTGTGTTACACTTTATAAATGGTTGAGTATCTTTGGAGTAGAAACACCATCAAACAACCTAGTAAATGAAGAGGGTATGAGCAAAAGTGAGAAAGAATTACGACGAGAATTATTAGAGTTAAAGCGTGAAAACTCTCGTTTAAAAGTAGCGAAAAGAACAGCAGAGTTGGACGCATTATTTCACAAGACATTGTTGGAAAAAGTAGCAGAGAAGCATAATATAGACTTAAAAAAAAAGAGCGATTTGAAGTGATCGATACTCTCCTAAAAGGTTTTAAAGACCAAAATGGTCTGTTTAGTATCAGCGAGTTGTGTCTTCTAGCTAATGTTAGTCGTAGTGGCTATTATAACTACGATCACAGTCGTAAGTGTAAAGAGGAAGAACTGAGTGCTCTTTCAGGGTCCATCGTTTACTACTGTCACTATCTCAGACAAAAAGCTCATTTGCCCAAAGCTGGTGGAAATCAGCTTTACCAGCTCTGTAAAGAGTACTTTGGAGAGAAGATGGTCATAGGTCGTGATAGATTCTTTGATATTCTTAGAGCCAATAACTTATTGCTACGAGCTAAGAGAAAAAGAGGGGTCCCGAGAACTACGTTTGGTGTAGTAAACCACGGATTTGAGGACCATGTAAATAGGATGGTGAAATATATTCCACCAACCCACTGCCGTTTGTGTGTCTCAGATATTACGCACCTAAAGTGCTCCGAAGGTTTTGTTTATCTCTCCCTTACGATGGATGCGTATAGTCGTATAATCACGGGATATAGCCTACAACGTAACCTTACTACAAAAGGTTCTCACGAAGCCTTGAAGCAGACCGTGTCATTTTATGAAGGTCATTCCCTAGATGTTCGAGGTTTGATCTTTCATAGTGACCGAGGAAGTCAGTATGTATCCAAAGAGATGACGTCGTATGAAGCGAGTTTGGGTATCATAACGAGCGTGACACAGACAGGGGATCCACTACATAACTCAATGGCGGAACGCCTAAATAGTACTATCAAAAACGATTGGCTCTACGACTTTTCTTTATTGACCTTTGAAGAGACAGAAAGAGCCTTGGATAATTCGGTGTTAATGTATAATACAGCACGTCCACATAGTAGTGTGAGCATGGGGACTCCTATGCAGACGCTTATCGCGAACCACCCTAATCCATTAATATCTAATAAGATAGGGGGTGATAGTGGGAGCTCTGACATTCATCTATATGACGCACAAGCTGTGCCTACCCTTTGAATGGGTGGCACGCTTGTGTGGGGCACCCGTGATAAATGACTATATTTGTATACCCACCTAGGGATAATATATCGATAGTGTAAAGAACATCAGTTTTTAATTAATTTCTGTGCACTTTTTTCAGGAATAGCATAAAGGGGATGAAATTCTTCTCATAGGAAACATTTCTCCTTCTCATATGAAAAATATATTTTTCATATGAGAAGCATTTCTCTTTCATATAACTAAAAATCTCACCCACTTATCTTATTGAAAAAGAGCCTCTTTTTACCAAGAACAAATAGCAATAACACACTGTATTAAAGATAATTGTAATATATAAACAAGTCATACTTTTCCATCAAAGTGTGATCGCTTGTGAATAATATTATAGTCTTATAGCACAGCTTGGGTTATGCACTATAAATGTGTACCATATTTAAAGCGAAAAATTGGTACCTTTGTTATAAGGTATGTCAAAAGGTAAACACGATATGAAAGCTTGGCTTCAAAATAAGTGGCAGAGGATAAAAAGGGTTAATCCTTATCTTCTGGCATTGATCATTTTTTTGATCACTTTCGTCTTCCCGAGTGACTATAGCGTATGGAATCAAATCAAACTAAGCCGTAGGATCAGCTCTCTGGAGAAAGAGAAAAAGGAGCTCATTGAGAATATTGAAACGAATAAAAAAGGCTTAGAACAACTTCACTCTGACAAGTTAATGCTTGAGAAATTCGCTAGAGAAGAGTTTTTGATGAAAGAGAAGGACGAAGACATTTATATAATTGACGGAGATAAATGAAAAGTAGCAAAAAAATATCATCCAAATTTATTACTATCCTTTTTGTCATTGGAGCAATCTTAGTGGCAGTAGGAGCTATTATTTGGCTAGAATTAAAAGGGATAGCAGGATGGTTAGTGGCATCTGGAGGGTTATTAATGTCCATATCTTTTCTGATCATTGCCTTTCAGCAGGAAGAGAAAGAAAGCTTTAGGGCTAGGAGACTAGAACGCATGCAGCTCTTATCTTCACTATTATACTTCGTTTCTGGTGGGTTTATGATTCAAAAATCAGGTACTTGGCTTCCAATATTCATAATCGCTACAGTATTTTTCGTTTACTCTTCATTCGTCAAAGATTCCACAGCATCAAAATAATTATCTCAGCGTCAAATCATGGAAAATACAGACAGCAAGTTAGTAATCATTCCCACATACAACGAAATAGAAAATATCAGGGCTATCATAGAGGCAGTTCTTTCTCTTGAAGAAACTTTTGATATCCTAATTGTCGATGATAATTCACCAGACGGAACAGCCGACGAGGTCAAGCGTATGATGGCAGAGTACCCTAAAAGGGTGTTCATCCTAGAACGTTCAGGAAAACTGGGCTTGGGGACAGCTTATCTTGCAGGCTTTAAGTGGGCTCTCGAAAAGAATTATGACTACATCACTGAGATGGACGCTGACTTCAGCCACAACCCTAAGGATCTACCTAAACTCTATGAAGCATGTGCGTTGAAAGGTGCTGATGTAGCTATTGGTTCAAGGTATGTCAAAGGGGTTAATGTTGTGAATTGGCCTCTCGGAAGGGTCCTCATGAGTTATTTTGCATCCAAGTATGTAAGAATAGTTACGGGAATGAAGATCAATGACGCCACTGCTGGGTTTGTTTGTTATCGTGCGGAGGTACTTCGGACAATGCCTTTAGATGAGATTCACTTCAAGGGTTACGCCTTTCAGATTGAGATGAAGTACACAGCTAAGCTTTGTGGATTTAATATAGTGGAAGTGCCTATAGTCTTTGTAAATAGAGTTCATGGTACCAGCAAAATGAATAGCTCAATCTTTGGTGAAGCATTCTTCGGAGTGATAAAATTAAGATGGTGGGGAATGACTAAGACGTATCCTAAGAAAGGAAATAGAATGATAGAGGGTTAGTAGGATGGCACAGATATTAATAAAAAATTGCACTCTAATAAATAGAGGTAAGAAAGTTGAAGGGGCTTCAATACTCATAGAAGGTAACAGAATAGGACATATATATCATAACGAAGAGGAATTGCCTCACGTTGAGAAAACACTTGATGCTACGGGTCTTATCTGCATTCCTGGTGTTATTGATGATCAAGTTCATTTTCGCGATCCTGGTCTGACTCACAAAGGCGATATATATACCGAAAGCCGTGCTGCTCTATTGGGTGGTGTTACTAGCTTTATGGATATGCCTAATACCAAACCTCAAACTACTACACCTGAAGACTGGGTAAATAAAATGGCTATCGGTGCTGAAAAAGCATGGACTAACTATGCCTTTTACTTCGGGGCGACAAATGATAATACCCATTTCATAAAAGAGATGAGTAAAAATGAACACGTACCAGGGGTGAAAGTATTCATGGGAGCTTCCACAGGGAATATGCTGGTAGATAACGAGAGGTCTCTGCAGTCAATATTTCAAGAGACTAACGGCATCGTAGCCACACACTGTGAAAGCGAGGAGATCATTCGGAAGAACAAAGGAAAGTACATTGACATGTACGGAGAGGATCCTGATGTAAAGTACCACCCTAACATTAGGAGTCGTGAAGCTTGCATTGCTAGTAGCACTAAGGCGATAAACTTAGCAAAAGAGTCCAATGCCAACCTGCACATACTGCACTTATCTACAGCTGAGGAGGTAGAACTGATTAAAAATTCCCCTACACATATTACGGCAGAGGTCTGTGTACATCATCTATGGTTTGATAAATCTGATTACGATAGGTTGGGTACCAAAATCAAGTGGAATCCTGCTATAAAAGAGACTTCAGACAGAGATGCACTTAGGGAAGCGGTGCGAGATGGTGTTATAAGCATTGTTGCGACAGATCATGCGCCTCACTTAGCAGAAGAAAAGGAAGGCGGAGCCCTAAAGGCTGCATCTGGTGGACCTCTCATCCAATACTCACTACTAATGATGCTAGAGTTAGTCAGAGAGGGTATCTTATCACTTGAGAGAGTGGTAGAAGTGATGTGCCACACTCCTGCGGATAGATTTAAGGTAATTAATAGAGGGTACTTAGATGTTGGGTACTTTGCTGATATCACCTTAATTGATCCAAACAAATCATGGACGGTTGAGAAAGATAATATCGCAAGTAAATGTGGATGGAGTCCACTTGAAGGGCAGACATTCCATAATTGTGTACAACACGTTTTCGTTAATGGTGTTCTATCACTTGAGGATGGTAGAATTTTGGAAGAAAGTAAGGGATGTGCGATGCCGCTTACATTTAGCAAAGATCAATAAGTATGAAGGGGTCACAATGGTTTCTTAAGCCTATTATCCTAATGGCTTTTATCTTATTCGTGCCAAATCTATCTTTCGCTCAGATAGATATGGACAAACAGCTGAAGAATAGAAGAGAGAAGGAAGATACGTATGACGATTCAGATGCTGATCGGCACGGAGATAATATGACCTCCTTTTATCTGATGAAGAGATTAGGAGATAAGAAGTTAGCTTTTGTAGATACTATAAAGCTGAATTACTTTCATAGAGCCTTCATCGAAGGACTTAGCATAGCAGAATCCTACAATGGGACATATGCTTCGCCTTATCAATCTAAGATTTACTTTGATCGCCCACTAAATAAATGGGACGAGTTTTATTTCACGAATCCATACGAGCATCTCATTCATCGTGGAAAGCAGCAGCAATGGTATAATGTTAAGGTTCCTTACACATTTATTAAATACACTCAGGGAGGAGCTGATCAAAATAAAGAGCAGAACTTCAACTTTAAGTTCAGTTCTAATCTCGGTCCTAAGTGGACTTTTGGAGGGGATGTTGATATAGATTATGCTAACGGCTATTATGCATTTACAAAGGCAAAAAATATCACTTACCGATTGTTTGGATCCTACGAAGGGGATAGATACAAAGCATACGCATCTATCGGTAACACGAATACTATTAATCAAGAAAATGGGGGAATCACAGATCCTCGATTCATAACAAACCCAAACGACTTTGCCGATGGTAAAAGGAAACTATTACCAAAGGATATCCCTACTAAATATAAATCCACATGGAACAGGGTTGTATATGGAGAAGGAAGATTTCATCACAAATATAGTCTAGGCTTTTACAAAAAACTAGACGATGATGGCAATATTATTGACAATACTCAAAAGGTAAATGAAGTGGGTCCTCAAGAAGGAGGACAAATGTCTACTCCTCCACTTCCAGATATTAAAATACCTGATGAGACAGGTGCCGACCCCGAACTATTAGAAGCTCCTACCCCGCCAGAAGAGGTTACTGAGGAACTCGGGAAGGACTCTACCGAAACCAGTGATAAGAAGACTCTGGATTCAGAGGATGAAGAGAATGAGGATGAGCACTCACTCAATGATGTGCCAAGTAAACCTGATGATACCGAAGATGAACCACCACTAAAGGATAAAGATAAGGATGAAAAAATTGCCCCTCCAGTGAGAAAGAGAGCCGGAAAATCATCTGGTCAGGCTTTAACTGAAAATGATGATGAAAACGAGAATAAGGAGGAGAAGCCGACAAGGGTATTCATACCTGTGACGAATATATTCCATGATATCTCTTTCCAGAAGGGTCGTAGAAGTTGGGTTTCACAAGACCCTGTCTTCTCTGAGTTGTATCCTGATCCTATTATCCCAAGACCTAATGGAAGTAAGTTTTTCCCAAATGATCGTTTTTACGCGATGAAAATTTCGAATACCTTAGGTATAGAATTAATGGAAGGATTTCATAAGTGGGCAAAAATGGGTATCGCTGCCTTCGTGGCATACGACCATGAGGAATATAAACAACCGCTAATGAATAAGGATGATGCGGAAAGGCTGGAGGTAGAACAGGAAGTCATTAAAGAAAAACAAAACACCACATATGTCGGTGGTCGGATTAGTAGTAATTCTTTTAAATACTTTAAGTACTACATATGGGGACAAATAGGAGTAGCCGGTGCACAAGCTGGTGAAATGGAAATTAGTGGCGAGTTGACTACGAGCCTAAAGATTCTTAAGAAGGACGTGGCCGCAAGAGCAACCATTGATATCCTAAACACTCCCCCATCCTACTTCCTCCGTCACTACAAGGCTAGCATCCATGAGTGGCAACAGGAACTGGATATGATTCAGGTCATGAGACTCGGAGGGGAACTTATCGTTCCTTTTACGAAGACAAGGATCCATGCTAATGTTGAGACCCTACAAAACCCTATCAAAGTGAATGAAAAAGCTGAACCCGAACAGGTAAAAACGAACTCCAGAGTGCTAGCAATAGGGCTTGATCAGAAGCTATCATGGAGTATTCTGAATTGGGAGAATAATGTGGTCTGGCAAAAATCAAGTAATGACAATATCACTCCACTCCCAGAATGGGCTATATACTCCAACTTTTACATTCAGACATTAATTGCTAAAGTGATGACCCTTCAACTCGGAGTGGATGCGAAATGGCATACTAAATATTATGCACCTTACTACGAACCAAGTACTCAGCTATTTATGCCTCAAGATAAGGTACAGATTGGAGGTGAAGCACCTCTACTCTCTGCGTACGCTAATGTTCACCTAAAGCGTGCACGATTTTTCGTGAAGTATTACAACATTGGAGCCCTGGTGTTCAGGCCCAATTATTTCTCTATGCCTTACTACCCACTTTACCCACCACTCTTTAGGCTTGGTATAGCCATAGATCTTCGAAATTAAATATATGGCATTGACAGATAGAGACAAAAGAAGAATTATTAGTAGCGGAGTATGGATATTTACTATTGCTCTTATTCTGTGGGCATTCTCCTTTTTCACTAACAATCGAAAGAAAATTGTAGTAGATGATCATCTGATAAATGTAGGTGTTGATTTATTTCCACATGAATTTGGAATAGATAGTATAGGATTGATTAGAGGGAATCAGATGCAACTCATGACTATACTTCTCCCTGATGATTCTCTTGAATGGGTGCCATTTAATACAAGAGGCGAAGCTATCCAAGCCCTTAGGAATAGAGAAATACAGATTTATGCGACCTCCCTTCCCTACTCTGCTAGAAATAATTATCCTGGTATTACCGCAACAGAATGGCTCTACCACTCGAGGTTTTCACTTCTTTACCATTCAGAAAACAACGATTGGGAAAGCAAGTTCACTGGTAACGAAGAGGTGATCGTAACTATATCTGAAGAGGATAAAGTGGCAAAAATAATGCTAGAAAATCTCAGTGAATTAAGCTATCCAGCCATCAAGATAGACGAGAGGAATGAATCACCATTACAGCTAGGCATACTACTTGTAAAGGGCGATATAGATTACTTAGTATGTAATAGCAAATTAGCTACATCCATTGCCGAAATGGATTCCACCCTACACCTTTCAAAAAACATAACCATTGACACCCAGCAAGTCTGGTTGGTTAATGAGAAAGACACCCTGCTACTCAAAAGGCTCAATAAAAGAATCCTTGAGAAAAGGAATAGCCCTGAGTGGCAAAAGATATTTAAAAACAATTAGATATAAAATCACATTGGAAAGTAATAATAATATTTCTTTTTACGATTTTGGACTCGATCCTAACGTATTAGATGGGTTAGATGCAATGAATTTTAAGAAGCCGTCCCCCATCCAAGTTGCATCCATACCACATATACTAAATGGGAAGAACGTAATCGCTTGTGCCCAGACTGGGACAGGCAAGACAGCTGCTTTTTTATTGCCCATCCTCAGCGAATTAGCTACGGGAGAATATCCTAGTGATTACGTCAATGTCATCATTATGGCTCCAACAAGAGAGTTAGCACAACAAATCGACCAACAGGTGGATGCTTTCTCATACTTTGTTGGGGTTAGTGCAGTGCCCATCTATGGAGGTACAGGAGGAGTTGAATGGGAGCAACAGCGAAGAGCTCTTAAGATGGGGGCAGATCTAATCATAGCGACACCTGGGCGGTTGCTCTCTCATATAGGACTGGACACCGTAGATCTATCAAGAGTGAGCTTCTTCGTCCTCGATGAAGCGGACCGAATGTTGGATATGGGATTTCATGATGATATCCTAGAAGTGTATAAATTACTTCCCCCCGATGTTCAGACCATCATGTTCTCAGCAACCATGCCTGATAAGATCAGAAAGCTAGCAAAGCAAATCGCAAAGGATGCAGAAGAAGTAAATATCGCTATTTCAAGACCCCCAGAATCCATCGATCAGAGCGTTTATTTCTGTAACGATGATGATAAGTTAGGACTATTAATTGAGATATTCAAACAAAAGAATCCAAGCAAGTGTATCGTATTTTTTGCCTCAAAGGATAGAGTCAAGCAGGCAAAGAAGCTGCTCTCCATGAATCAATTTAAGGTGAGTGAGATGCACTCAGACCTAGGACAAGAGGAGCGTGAAGGGGTGATGCGCAGCTTCAAGGCTGGACACATCAATATCATCGTCGCTACAGATATTATCTCTAGAGGCATAGACGTTACTGACATCGGCTTGATTGTAAACTTTGATGTCCCAAGCGACCCTGAAGATTATGTGCATCGTATTGGTAGGACTGCTAGAGGTGACGAACAAGCAGGAGCCGCAATCACTCTTGTGAACAATAAGGACAAAGCTCGGTTTATTGATATAGAGGACTTTCTCGGCTATACTCTTACTCGTAATCAATTACCAAAAGGGTTTGCCGAACAAAAGGAAAGTCAGCCCCGTCAATCATCTGGAAGGAAAGGCGTTCATAAGTCTAATAATCAACAGAATAGACAACAAAAGTCATCTAGTAATAGAGCTGAAAGTGATAAGACTACTAATGAACACCATTCACCCAAAAGAAAAAAGAAGAATTGGGGCAGGAAAAAGAAAAGTAATCAAGAGAGTAATAAAATATGAGCCATAAGATAGCATTTAACATTCAAGACCTTGAGAGAATTAAAGACCATTTATCAACACCTCGTAATATCGTATTACTTGGACACGTTTCCCCTGATGGAGATGCGTTAGGCTCTACTTTAGCACTATCAAGATTATTACAAAAACTTGGACATCAGACATCTGTTATCTATCCGACTTCCTTTGCCGAAAACCTCTCTTTTTTGTCTGGTGCTGTTGATGCTATCATCGCAAAAGATAACGAGAAAGAGGCGAAAAGACTCCTTAAAACGTGTGATACCATCTTCTGCATGGACTTCAATGAAGCTAAGCGTGTTGAGTTTTTGGCTAATGATGTTACCTCATCATCAGCATTCAAGGTTTTAATCGACCACCATCTTCATCCATCCGACTTTGTTGATATTATCATCTCTTATCCATCTCTCTCATCCACCTGCCTTTTAGCATACCAATTGATAGAAAAGATAGGGTGGAAAAGATACATGGACAAAGAAATAGCAGAAGCAATATATACGGGCATGATGACCGATACTGGTGGATTTAATTACAATTCTGGAGACCCAAAGATATATACAACCATATCAGAACTCCTAGATTTAGGAATTGAGAAGGACAAAATTTCGAATCACATTAATAGGAGCTTCTCCATTGATAAAATTCGCTTGAACGCTCATCTTCTAAATAATAATCTAACTTTTTTTCCTCAATACCGTGCGGCTATTATCACTATAAGTATGAAAGAGAAGCAGATGTTTAATTATCAAGTTGGAGATACAGAAGGTATTGTTAATGAGCCATTATCTGCTAAGGATATTGACTTTTCGATATTTCTGCATGAGATGTCTAAATACACTAAGATTTCTCTACGCTCCAAAGGATCATTTCATACAAATGAATTTGCCAAAAAGTTTTTCAATGGAGGTGGACATTGCAATGCATCAGGTGCTGAAGTCTATGATTCAATAGGTGGAGTATATAAGATGGTTTGCGAAGCCCTTAAGATTATGCACCCTACGAATAAGGATAAAGAGTAAGTCATGCAGGTGAATGAAGAACGTTTGCTGAACTTTCGTTCGGATCCTTTATGGGATCCTGCGAAGATTAGTCATCAGCACCCTATAATTATCGCAGGTCCATGTAGTGCTGAGAGTCCGGAGCAATTATTGACCACAGCTCGTGAATTAAAAGCTGAGGGGGTGAATATCTTTAGGGCTGGAGTTTGGAAACCTCGCACGTACCCCAATAGCTTTGAAGGTATTGGGGAGGAAGCTTTATCTTGGTTACAAGAGGTAAGAGCACAAACTGATATGTTAGTGGGCTGCGAGGTCGGTACCATGTCACAGGCAGCATTGGCTCTAGAGTATAAAATGGATTATATATGGATAGGTGCACGCACCACATCCAGCCCGTTCGCCATTTCGGAATTAGCTAGTTTACTCAAAGACTCAGATATACCTATTATAATAAAGAACCCTCTTTCACCCTCATTGGATCTATGGAAGGGAGCGATCATTCGCTTGATAAATGCAGGACTTTCTAAGATTGCAGTCCTACACCGAGGTTTTGATATGGGTAAAAAAGAGGAACTGCGTTACCCTCCTCTTTGGGACGAGGTAATTAAGTTTAAGAAAATGACGCCCGGCATCCCCTTCTACTTTGACCCAAGCCATATCGCTGGGTCTAGGGAATTTCTACATCCATTGATTCATAAGGCCATGAGTCTAAATTATGATGGCTTTATGATTGAGTCCCACCACAATCCTGAGGTCGCATGGAGTGATGCTAAGCAACAAATAACTCCCAGAGAGATCAGCCATCTAATCAATACCCCAGCTTCTCCAGAAGATATTATAAATCTCTATCGCAAGGAACTAGACCATCTGGATGATGAGCTGATCAGACTGATTTCAAAACGTCGAGAAATAAGTAAGGCCATAGGTGAAGTCAAAATAGCTAACAGCTACTCCCCTTTCCAACCCGAAAGGTATAGACGGACTAAGAGTCTCTTCAACCAGCTATCCGAGAAATACGATGTTCCAACCACTTTAAGCCAAACCCTTTTCGAGGAGATTCATAAGGATTCTACCTCAATTCAAAAGCAAATACAGATAAATGATGAAAATAAATGATAGTTATATTAAGTTGTCTCACGTACGCTTCTTTTCTCATCATGGTGTAATGCCTCATGAGAAAATCACTGGAAATGACTTTGAGATTGATCTCACAGTACACTTTTCTGCTGTAACAGCGATGAAGAGTGGCGACCTTGATAAGACCATCAATTACGCACTCATCTATGAAATCCTCAAAGAGGAGATGGCGACCCCTACTCCACTCTTAGAGGAGGTTTGCTATAGGATCCTGAAAAATCTCAATATAAGATTTCCGCAGATTACAAGTGCCGAGATTACTCTAACCAAACTGATGCCCCCAATCGCTGGATTCCAAGGAGCTGGAATATCATTCACGGCAGAAGCATCCTTCTAAAAATCGGATATCAAAGGAATTTCTCACACCAAAGATTGAACTTATTCACCTGATCCTGTCCATGCTTTGCCATCCCTTTGGAGATCTGAGCGATCGATTTCTTTTCAGCGGGATCACCACTTTTTGAGAAAAAACAGTCTGCAAAGCAGACCACCTGCTCTTCCAAGGATACAGGAACCATCTCCCTATGAGGCAGCGGTAGTCCTCGCCTCAGAATGGCCTCCAACGACAGGCCTACTCCAGTATGTCGCTCGCAGACTAAAGCATGTAGTGGCAACCCCTCCATTGTCAGGATTTCAGAACCAATAACCCCATGTCGTATATAAGGCTCTTCCCCCATACAGCCTATCCCCGGTGCATGACACGCAAATACACCTATATCATGCAACATAGCACCCTCATAGACAAAGCTTCTATCCAGATCTAATTCTGGATGATTATCCACTATTTCCAGTGCCATCTCTGCGACACACTCACTATGCTTTAATAGAATCTTAAATGCCTTTGAATCACGATTATAATACCTTAGTAAAAGTTTTTCAACTAAGGCTTTTGATTTTCTCAATTTATTAGCTTTCATAAACTCGACCTTTACAAAAAACTCCCCTATACCTTGAAACAAAAGATATAGAGAAGTCTTATTATATATTCACAAAGTTACTGGGTGCTTAGGACCCACTTTTATTGTAGTATGAGGTAAGCTCTACCACAACACGACCTACTTTTAGATTACCAGTAACCTTTAATGGGATTTGGTATTCATCTCTTGAAACCCATACTGTTACTGCATCTTTCTTATTCTCGAACGCTTCATCCTGAATACTTAAGATAATTATAACAGTCTCCACTTTAGACCCGTCAGGTTTCTTAAGCACCTCAGTACCTCCATACTGACATTCAGTATAAACTTGAGAGCGACCTATTGGGATTACAATTCTCTTGCCATTAATAGATGCTTCAGGATTGGTTAAGTCAAAGCCCCTCACGAAAGCAAGAGTAGAAAGCATATCAACCACCTCTATCTCATTAGGATTATAAGTATAGACTGTATCTACTTTTACTCTATCTGGGACATACGCTTTCACAGAAGCACGGATAACACTTGGTGAATGCTTAAATGAAATCTCATCAAACATTATATAACCGTCATCATTTACCCGCTTTTCAAATCTCAATGGCTTACGATTACTTGAGTATAACGTTTCAAATGTATCTCTTAGGCTATAAAAGGCATCACCTATACCTACGGACCTGAACGTCAACTTAGAGAAATACTGCTGACCTGAATTGATCTTTTTATTATATAGCTTTGCTTCACCTACTTTACCACGAATGACGCCCCACTTGAAGATCAATTTATACTCAAACGTTTCGTCATTATTAAATACTGTCGAGGACGACAATACGTTCTTTTCCTGTGCAGAAACCACATTCGGGAAACCGACAGTAGCTACTATTAATAGCAGAATAAATTTGGCAAACTGCCTTCTATTATATTTTATCATACATTTAATTCTTATAAAATAAGGTCGCCTGCCACATACAGATCTCACCTAAGTATTAGATGCTAAAAGGAGGGAAAAGATAAAATTCACCTCCTGTGACATCACTATTTTTGGGTTTTCGGTATACGATCAAACCCTGTATATGGGCGTAAAGCCACTGGAATATTTATTCCATCTGGGGTTTGATTATTCTCCAATATGGCAGCCACTATTCTAGGCAATGCCAGTGCACTTCCATTCAAGGTATGGCAGAGTTCGGTTTTCTTCTGCTCATTACGGAATCTACACTTCAAGCGATTAGCCTGAAAGCTCTCAAAATTAGACACAGAACTCACCTCTAGCCAACGCTCTTGAGCCGCTGAATAGACTTCGAAGTCAAAGGTCAATGCCGAGGTAAAACTAATATCACCTCCACAAAGTCTTAGAATACGGTATGGCAATTCCAACTTCTGCACTAATCCCTCAACGTAAGCAATCATCTCTTCTAAGGATTGGTAAGAATGATCTGGGTGATCAATACGCACAATCTCAACCTTATCAAATTGATGAAGTCTATTTAACCCCCTAACATCCTTTCCATAGCTCCCAGCTTCCCTCCTAAAGCATGCTGAATAAGCTGCTAACTTGATAGGAAACTCCTGTGCATCCACGATCACATCTCTAAATATGTTGGTTACCGGAACCTCTGCAGTAGGGATCAAAAATAAGTTATCCAAAGTAGCATGATACATCTGTCCCTCCTTGTCAGGCAACTGACCAGTACCATATCCACTATTCTCATTCACCATATAAGGTGGCTGTATTTCCAGATAACCTGCTTCACGAGCATTATCAAGGAAGAAGTTAATCAGTGCTCTTTGAAGACGTGCTCCATAGCCTTTATAAACAGGGAAACCAGCACCGGTAATCTTTACACCCAATTCGAAATCAATCAAGTCATACTCTTTCGCTAGCTCCCAATGTGGTAGCGGGTCAAAACCCTCAAAGGTAGGCACATCACCTGCACTCTTCTCTACCACATTATCCTCAGCTGTTCGGCCTTCTGGAACAGAAATATGTGGCACATTTGGTAACTCCACGATCAATTGGTGCAATTGCTCCTCGAGTGCTTTCTTGGTCTCTTCTAGCTCCTTCGCTTTATCCTTCAGAGATGATACTTGAGCCTTTGCACTCTCAGCATCCTCTCTCTTCCCCTCACGCATTAGGAGACCGATATCCTTCGATATCTTATTTTGCTGTGCTAGCAAATCATCTAATTGGCTTTGCGAGGTACGACGCTTTTCATCAAGTTCACGGACCTTTTCGATAGTCTCGCGAGCATCCACCCCTTTTATCCTTAGTCTCTTAATCGCATCATCAGTCTCCTCAAGGAGATATTTAGTCGTCAACATAAATTAATTGCACTTTACTTGTTACCCATTGTACTTAATAATAATTCCCAGAACAATGGTTCATTCACAACAAGACAAAGATAACGATTTTTCATTTACTTATAAGAGTCAAATACAATCATTCTTTATTGATTCTTTCAGAGAACTATTTCCTATTTCGTGTAGAGCCCAAAAGATTCATCGATCTAAAGTACGCTTCCCGTCAAAAAGAGAGCAATCATCGAAATAGAGTAGTGATTTATTAGAGAATCTATAACTTATCAAACACAGTAACCATCTCTAAGAAAATAAGTTGTTGTTATTCAAATTTCTGGGCAAACATAGTGTGTGTCTCAAACAGCGTACGCAACCTTCAAAAATATCAAATGATGGCTGATAAAAGTTTTATATCACAAGAAGAAAAGGGCTGATTCCATTACTAGGGATTAGTCCTTTATGCTTAGTCTTGTAATTCATGAAAAACTAAACTAACTACGGAGCAAAGTACGTCTTTTAGCGGACTGTCTTCATTGCTGTTTGGCAAAGAAATTTTGAATATAGAGTCTAATCTTGGCTTTTCTCAAGTTACTTTATGCGAATAGAGTTTTTGCTTCTGTAAATAGGTTTTATTGGTGCCATTTAGAACATTTTATGGCCTCTTTGCCGAGCTTAAAAACAAGTGACAAAATAAAAGGTGCGTCATATATAAGAGTGCCTATTAAGGGTGAATTTTCGTCCTATAGGAAACAGTTCGGCTTCTCATAGGAAAAATATATTTTTCCTATGAGAAGCGTTGATGTTTCATATAACTAAATTTTTAGCTCGTCGTTTAGCTCAAAATTTACACTTAGAGTTGCGTTTTGAAAGCTCGTATTATTCATTTTGGAATGCAACAAGATGTATGACTATCAGCGGTATATTAGCAGTCTTCTTTTATTATTAAGACGTCATAAAATGAATGTTTAGGTTTGTATTGGCCCCTATTCCGATTAAGTCGCTTACGAATGGTCAGGGGTGGTTCATCTTGACCTACTTGAGATACAGTAGCTAAATGTCATGATGATCTCACCGACCTCTTTGACGATTCGTTTATATTGGTGTCCGATAAAGATACATAACTTGTTGCGAATCAAAATAGTTTATGAGACAAGCTCTCTTTTCTTCGTTTTATGAAATATAATAATCCAATGTGTTATGGGGGATTTTTTGATTTTTACTGGACTTCAATAAAAAATATCCTATAATCTATACCCATAAAAATCATATAAAAAGAAGGCGTATCAAATACCCAGAGAGCATTTGATACGCCTTGTCGTATGATAAATCAGTCCTTACTTCATCAATTCATTCACAGCTGCTTTGAGCTGGGCATCATAATTAGTAAGATTTTCTTCCGGAGTATTATAAACTAAAATATCTGGTTCGAGTAGAGTATTCTCTAATGGCTTACCATTTAGATCACTTACTGTAGTCTGTGGAATACCGAATACGATGCTTGGATCCACCTGAGTTTCCCACCATACAGCGGTCATAGTTCCAGGAACTGGAGCACCGATCAGCTTACCAATACCTAGAGTCTTATAAACCCATGGGAAGCCATGAGCATTAGAGTAGTTACCTTCGCTCATCAGAACGGCAGATGGTTTATTCCACTGTCCGAATGGGTCACTACCTATGTACTGTCCTCTTGGAGTAAAGCGGCTGTATTCCTTACCTGTTAGTAAGATCACAAGATCCTCATGCAACCATCCTCCACCATTAAAACGGGTATCTACTATGACGGCATCACAATGACGATACTTTCCTAATAGATCTTTGAACACACTACGGAATGAGCCACTATCCATCCCTCTAACATGGACATAAGCTATCTTGCCATCACTCCACTTCTGAACCATCTCTTCACGCTGAGCGACCCATCTGCGATACAGAAGATTATTTTCACCACCTACAGAGATTGGGCGTACTAATTCCTCAACCTCTTTGCCATTGGTATCCTTCAATGTCAGTTGCACCCAACGATTAACCATACCATTGAGATAAAACTCTAGAGGCTTATCTTCAGCAATAACCTCTCCATTAACTTTGAGAATAATCACACCCGGTTTGGCGATAGACTTAGCCTTATCCATTGGGCCTCCCTTCATCACCTCGGCAATCTTAACACCTTCGCCTTGATAGCTCTCATCATAAAATAACCCAAGAGAAGCTGTAGCTAGCTTAGCACTTGAGCCACTATATCTAGCTCCAGTATGAGAGGCATTTAGCTCACCCAGCAGCTCTGAAAGGAGCTCAGCAAAGTCATAATTATTATTGATATGTGGAAGGAATTCACGATAAGCTTTAGCATAACCTTGCCAATCAACGCCATGCATATTTTTGTCATAAAACTTATTCTCAGTCTGCTTTACAACGTGATCAAAGATGTACTCACGCTCTTTTGCTGCTTGGTGTTCAAACCTAGCTGCAAAGTTAATTGGAGTCTGCTTCTTACCCTCAATCTTTTTAGCACCACGATATGAGAATAAATAAAGAGTCTTGTCATCTTTGCCTAATTCAAGGCTGCCCGATCCCACATCCTCAAGCATTAACTCAGTCTTCTTCTCAGCGAGATCAAAGCTATAGAGATTAGTAGAGTTATCAAAGTAAGCCAAGTAATAGAGCTTATCACCCTTAGAAGACATCACAAAGTCACTTTGGCGACCGCTGGTACGGGTTAATCTAACAGTTCTATTATCCCGATTATCCAACTCAAATTTCAGTGGTGCTACTTTCTTAGCTTCCTCTTTCTTATCTTTCTTTCCCTTTTTATCTTTCTTTTCTGAATCTTTATCTTCATCTTTCTCCTCATCATCCTTAAAGATCTCTCGCTCCTCCTTATCCAACATGAATTGGTCGTAAGCTTCTTGATCTAAGAACATCATATAGAGGTCGTACTCAGAACCCCAACTACCATGGCTACGGTACCCAGCACGATCAGACATAAAGACGATGGCGTTGCCATCCATCACAAAGCGACCACTACCTTCGGAGTATCCACTTTCGGTTAGATTATGTGCTGTTTCACTACCATCAGCCTTGATAATAGCGACATCCTTATTATTCCAGCCACCAACACCAATGTACTCTGTAATAATCCATTTTCCATCAGGACTCCACGCAAAATCTTGGTCTCCATCAGAATAAGAGTAGTTAAACTTCTTATCCATCACCTTACGCTCTTTCTTAGTATCGAGGTTGAGTACATAAATGGCAGAGCGATCTCTTAGGAATGCGATCTCCTTACCATCAGGGCTAAATACAGGCTGAAATGAAGGCAATTCACTATCAGTAAGCTGAGTTTCCTTTAGATCTACTGCGTAAGAGAAGAGCTTATCATCCTTACGAACTAACTCAGTCATGTATAGGTTCCATTGGCCGTCACGCTCAGCTGCATATACAAGCTTCCGTCCATCAGGACTGATAGTAAGGCTTCGCTCTTGATCTGGAGTGTTAGTGATACGCTTCGTTGTACCATATTCTATGTTGGTCACGAAGACATCACCTCGTACAATGATAGCCACCTCTTTTTCATTAGGAGAGAGTTCATAGTCAGTTGCTCCTCTAGTAAGAGTTTTATAGTCCACTTCGCTATCATTATAGTCAGCAATGATACTTACTGGGACTTCCTTAGGAGTGCCACCTAGAGGCATATAATAGAGCTTACCATTCCATGAGAATGCCACATTACCCCTGTCATCCATACTCATATAGCGTACTGGGTGCTTGGTGAATGTGGTCAATTGTTGAGGAGCTCCACCATCAATTGATCCTTTATATATATTAAGTGTACCATCTTGTTCACTAGTATAGAGATACTCTTTCTGACCAGGTAACCAGAGGGCATTTCTATCCTCGCCATTGAAGCTAGTCAATTTTTTATAAGTACCTACACCATCTTTCGAAGGGGTGAACATCCAAATATCGCGAGTAATCGAACTAGTGTGATGTTTACGGAATTGATCTTCGTACCCTTTGATGTCTGTGAAAAGGATTCTACCATCAGCTCCTATAGATGGATCCACCATAGACCAAGCAGAGAAGACTTCAGGACGACCACCCTTGACATCCTGAGAATATAGCTGAGAGAAAGTACCAGATGGGAAAAGCCCCATGTTCACATCAGGACGAATATTAGCATCATAAATCACCTTGTCATTACCATTAAATGCGACTGGGACTTGATTCCTACTATTGTATGTAAGTCTAGTCGCCTTACCACCTAACTTAGAGGTGATATAGACATTAAAGTTGCCCTCTCTGTCTGAAGCAAATGCTAATGTTTCGCCATCAGGACTCCAGACTGGACTTTTCTCGTAGGCTGGATTAGATGTTATCTGGGAAGCCAGACCTCCACCGACAGGAACTGTAAAGATATCCCCCTTATAGGAGAAGGCGATCACATCGCCCTTAGGACTGAGTGCCGTATATCGTACCCAAGAAGGCGATATCGTCTGAGCCCATACAGAAGTGCCGACCATGACACAAGTAATCACAGCCAAGATAAATCGTAAAAATTTCATTTTCTAAAATTTATGAATGGTTTAAAATAATATTGATGTTATTCTTTAATAAAATTAATGTACTAAGTAACAAAAAAACAATGATAAAACCAAATAAATCAGAAAAACAGCCATGCTTTTCTTAAGTTTATAACTCAAATTCACAAACTAAGCATCATGAATGTTTCGTTACCATTCAATTTAGATAAGAGTTATAGGTCATCACAATAAACATCACTACAAAAATAACTCTGTAAAAAATTGATACACTTAGTGTAAAGAAACTTTACAACGAAGAAAGTTACAGAAAACGAAAAGACCTAATAATCAATAAAATATAAATTTGGCACGTCTATTGTGGTACGTTAAGTGAGATACAAAAGAAAACTAAAATATGAGTATCATGAAGCATACAAAAAGACGACGTATCGTGACCAGCACCTTATTGCTATTTCTCACTTTCTATTCGTCATATGCACAGAACGAAATATATACATATGAGGATTGTATATCGTACGCACTAGAGCATAGTACGAAAATACATCTCTCTATGGCTCAAGATCACATTAACACGGCAAATTATAGAGATGCTATCGGACGATTATTGCCAAATATATCCGCAAGCACCTCAGCAAATATAAGTTATGGGCGTGGGATTGACCCTACCACTAATACGTACACCAATACCAGTTCATTTAGAAATGGCTATGGTATCGAAGCCCAACTATTAATTTTTGATGGTCTATACTCTGTTTTTAATATTAAGAGAGAGCGACTTGAACAGATAGCAGGCAGAGAATCCATGAAGCAAACTGAGCAAGATGTGAGAATGTCGACCATTGAGGCTTATTATAACCTTCTTTACACAAAGGAACTCAAGAGACTAGCGATAGAGCATCTTACCAATAGTGAACACCAAAGAAAACAAGTTGAAAAGATGTATGACCTTGGGATGAAAGCACGTCAAGATGTATCAGAGATGAAAGCTCTTGCTGCGGCTGATAGACTCAAACTGGCACAGCAAAGCAATCAATACGAGATGGCAATGCTGCAACTAAAGGCCATCATGAACTATCCAATAGATCAGGAGCTAATCATCAATGACAGCCTTAGATATACTGATGTTACGCCCACGCTATTACAGGCAGATGAGGTGTATGCTATTGCCTTACACAAACTCCCTAAAGCACTGATTGCAGAAGAAAAACTTATGAGTAGTAAAGCGGCTTACAAAAGTATAATTGGCACCTTCTTTCCCCGCATTAATCTTTTCGCTGGAGTCAATACCAGCTACTCTTTTTATATGGACGGCACACCACATGAAGCCTTCAGAGATCAAATAAAGAATAGATATGGTGCATACGTTGGAGCCACACTTAGCTTTGATATATTCACGGGATTAAAAAAAAGCAACAGTCTAAGACGAGCCAAAGCCGAGTATTATGCAGAAGAAAACAGAAGAGATGAAACTAGGAATGAGATCTACAAAGATATTCAGGAAGCTATTCTCAATCTAAATGCTTCGGTCGAGGAGTTCAACGCTGCGACAGAGCAAGCTCATCACCTAAAAGAGGTCTTTGATGCTGCCCTCAAGAACTATTCCGTAGGTAACATCAGTAGCGTTGAACTTAGTATAACGGCTACTCGTGCTAAGGATGCAGAGATTGAAGTAGCACGAAAGCTGACGATATACCTTATTCAGAAAGAGTGGCTCGCCTATTACATACAATAAATATTTTCAAAGTTCATAAAGGACAATCATATAATGGATACAAAAATAGAACAAAAGAGGAAACCTCTTGGGAAATATGGCAAATACATCCTTGGCGGTATTGTCATCATCGGGCTATTCGTCTGGGGATTGACTGGGCTAAATAGCAAGACCATAAAAGTGAATAAAGAGCAATTAGTTACGGCAACTGTAGAGCAGGCAAAGTTTAATGATTATGTCAAGGTAGAAGGTCAAGTACAGCCCTTCAGTAGCATTCAAGTCAGTGCTCTCGAAGGAGGGATGGTAGAGGAAAAGCTGGTAGAAGAGGGTGCGATGGTCCAGAAAGGTGACATCATAGTACGACTCTCCAACCCCTCTCTTAACCTCAGCATATTGGATAGCGAAGCACAGCTAGCTGAAAAGCAAAACTTCCTACGAAACACGCAAGTTACTATGGAGCAAGAGAAGCTTAATATCCAGAAAGAGAGCCTTCAAGTGGATTTGGAAATTGAGCGGAAGTTACGCAAAGCTAAGCAGTATGAGGAGCTTTACAAAGAAGAGCTTTGCTCTAAGGAAGAGTACCTACAGGCACAAGAGGACTATACTTTTGCTAAACGAAGTGGCGAACTCATTCGTAACAGACAAAAGCAGGACTCAATCTATAGGGGTATTCAGGTCAGCCAAATGGAGGAGAGCTTGCACAATATGCGACGTAACTTAGAACTGGTACGGGAACGAACACAGCAGCTCAATGTCAAAGCACCCGCCGATGGTCAGCTAGGCCTACTTGATGTAGAGATTGGGCAGATGGTAGCAGCTGGCTCTAAGATAGGGCAAGTCAATGTCCTAAGCAATCATAAGGTGGAAGCGATGATAGATGAGCACTACATTGATAGAGTAAGAGCTGACCTTCCCGCTACTTGTGAAAGACAAGGGCAAGTATTCGAACTTAGGGTACGAAAGGTGTTCCCAGAGGTGCGAGACAAGACCTTTAAGACTGAGTTTGTATTCGTTGATGAAAAGCCTGAGAATATACGGACGGGACAGACCTATCACATTAGCTTAGAGCTTGGGCAGTCTAGCACCGCACTACTTATCCCACGGGGAGCATTCTACTCAGATACTGGGGGACAGTGGATTTTCGTACTCTCTTCGGATGGCAAGAAAGCTTATCGCCGAGAGGTACGCATCGGACGGCAAAATCCAGAGTACTATGAAGTACTATCAGGACTTGATGAAGGGGAAGAGGTAATCGTATCTACATACAGAGACTTTGGCAACGCATTGGAATTGATAATTAAATAACATAGCATCATGATTAAGTTAGAAAACATTACAAAGGTATTCCGGACTGATGAGATAGAGACCAGAGCACTGAATAACGTCTCTTTAGAAATTAAGAAAGGTGAATTTATCGCCATAATGGGGCCTTCGGGCTGTGGGAAGTCCACTCTACTCAATATCTTAGGTCTCCTTGATAATCCTTCATCAGGAAGTTATCTCTTATCTGGAAATGAGGTGGGTCATCTTAAAGAAAAGCAACGGACAAGTATTCGCAAAGGTCAGATTGGGTTCGTCTTTCAGAGCTTCAACCTTATTGACGAAATGACCGTAGAGGAAAATGTGGAGTTACCTCTCGTTTATCTAGGAATGAAGTCAGCCGAAAGGAAAGCAAAAGTGGAGGAAGCATTGTCCCGTATGAGCATCAGCCATAGAGCCAAGCACTTTCCACGACAGCTATCAGGGGGACAGCAACAGCGTGTCGCTATTGCAAGAGCTACAGTGGTTAACCCCAACCTAATCCTTGCGGACGAGCCCACAGGTAACCTCGATACCAAGAATGGTACCGAAGTGATGGAGCTACTAACCTGCCTCAATAAAGAGGGTGCCACCATCATCATGGTCACCCACTCTCAGCGTGATGCCGCTTATGCACACCGTGTGATTAACCTATTGGATGGTAGCATTGTAAAAGAATAGTATCATGAATGAATTCAAATTTGCCATTAGGCGATTCTTCAAAGGAGGACGCTTAAATATCATCAAGATTATTAGCTTGGGATTAGGCTTTGCTATTAGCTTTATCCTGCTGGCTAAGGTCGCTTACGAACTATCCTATGATGATTATATTAAGGATAGTGACCGTGTATTCTTCTTGAAAACCACCGGCGGCTCTATAAATGGAGGCGAAACAAAAGAGTATATGGGCATATCTGGTGCTGTAGCACCGAGTATGAAAAAAGAGATCCCTCAGGTAGAGGTGGCTACCCGCTGGACGAGTATCACAGGCGACTCTAAAATCTTCACAGACCAAAAGAGTGGTATCTCCTTTAATACAGCTGTCCTTGCAGATGAATACTTTTTTGACCTCATCACTACTGACATCATATCAGGAGACCCCAAAAAGATACTCACTCAGTCTATGTACTGTATGATTAGCGATGAGGTAGCTGATAAGATTGATGGTGAAGTCATAGGGAAGCAAATTCAGTTCAAAGATTTCCCTGGCAAATATCTCACTGTCGGCGGGGTATTTAAGGCACTACCAAGTAACTCTAGCTTTGATATGGATATTATTATTTCGATGCCATCTATCGGGAACTTCACTTGGGATGGCTCAGAAAACTGGTTAGGCAATGATAGATACACTGGTCTAATAAAGCTCACAAAAGGGACTAATCCAGAGGATATAAAAGAATCCATCTATAGGATGCAACAGAAATATCAAGATATCGATAAGATAAAAGAAGAATACAATGCATTCTGGACTTATACGCCATTTCCCATAAGGTCACTTCATTTTCAAGACAATATAGTCTCTACGACTCTATCCTTAGTAGCCATCATAGGTATTGTAGTCCTACTTATGTCACTATTCAACTACTTACTGCTACGCATAACCTCCATCATCAATAGTAGCAGAAATACTGGCATTCGGAAAAGCTTAGGTGCGAAGAAGTCAGATATCATGAAAGGTATCTTAGCAGATACCATCACCCACCTCTTTTTCGCTCTCTTGGCTGGTATCCTATTTGTCTTGATTTTCAAAAAGACCATAGGTGATATGCTTAATACACCTTTAGAAGCGATGTTGACACCCACCACAGCATTAGTAATGCTAGGAGTACTATTCGTCTCAGGACTTATCATCAGTATGGGACCAGGGCGAATTATCGCCAAGCAACCCTTAATGAATACCATCAGAAATCATCAGCAGTCTAACAGACGATGGAAAATAGGTCTTCTATTCCTTGAAGGACTCGGCGTTACGTTCCTACTCTGTACCGTTTACTTCGTACACAAGCAATACAACCACATGCTACGTCTAGATAAGGGATATGATGTGCAAAATGTGTATGGCGTTTCCACCGCCTCTATTGACAGCTTAGGGATTAAGAATAGCGTGGAGGTTCTTCGTAACCTTCCCGAGGTTGAGAGCGTTTCGCTCGCATCAGTAACGCCAATAGACAAATATCAAAGTGGTGATAATCTATTCGATGATAGTGGCAAAGAGATAAGAAACGTATCGGATTACTTCTGGTGCGACGAATACTACTTCGATCTATTTAAGATTCCTATTGTAGAAGGAGAAGGCTTTGACACAGCAGCATGCCACAGCAAGAATGCTATCGTTAATGAGACCTTTGCTCATCATCTAGTAGAAGACTTTGGATGGACGGATGGAGTTATCGGTAAGGAAATCAATATCACTAGTCACAGCAACCCGATGACCATCATAGGGGTATGTAAGGACTTTAAGACCAATAGGTTTGGAAAAGTATTTTTGAGTGATGAGAGCGTAGTCATCGCTGGAGGTGCTTGGTACCGTTTCTGTGAGATCATGCTCATTCGGATTAAAGATTCTGAGCCAGAAAGTGTGAAGAAAGTTACCGATATCATCAATGAATACTCCATTTTTGGGGATACAGAATTAATTTCTCTTGAAAGAGAAATGCGAAATCTCTTTAATGGCATTCAGAACCTTGGACATTATACTCTATTCGGAGCTACAATTGCCATCATTATCGCACTCATTGGCATCATAGGATACACTGAGGAGGAAGTAACCAGACGGCGCAAAGAGATAGCTATCCGCAAGGTCAATGGTGCATCCTTCGGAGCTATACTGAAGCTATTCATTACGAGATACCTCAGGATTGGTATCCTATCTACTACATTAGGATTGGCCATAGCATTTATTGCCATTCGTTCATGGGTCGAAACACAATCTGAGCAAGTCAGCCTATCACCCCTATATTTCATACTCATAGGGCTAGGGGTATTAGTAGCAACCTGCCTAATCATGGCGATCTACTGCTACTTTACAGCCAATCAGAACCCAACAAAGTACCTCACTGAAGAGTAAGCCGACACAGAGAGTGATATGATTTTCATAGAGTAGAAAAGATTAGTGTAAAAAAGAGTCTATGTCTATTGTTGCGAGGGTGAGGTGCGATGCTTTCACCCTCGCTTTTATTAAGACATATATATCTATCTCTTCTATCTCTATTCATACTTTTTCACTGGATTCTTAATAATAATGATAAGGGGCAAAACTAGAATCCGAAATCTGAATGCAATAGCTCTATAATGTCCTTCACTCTCGTTGGAATCTGTTTTTCGATCAATATCACTCAATCCTACATAAGTGACATTAAAACCTTTTAGGAATACCTGCATGTTATTCCTAAAATAGTAATTAAAATCTCACTATATTTGTTCTACATGATGGCACTTCGTGCCACCCTAAAAAGATATATAATATATGAAGAGTTATACAATTATTAGCATACTCCTTACTATCGCAGGTATCTTCCTTGCCACCCAAGGAGCTACGTGGGTGGCATTGTTGTGTGGAACGGTCGCTATTCTCTTCATGATCAAGAGCTATTTGGCACTCAAAAAGTCTCAACAAAACATTATAACGATCCTAAAAGCTATAGAAAATAGCGACCACTCCTTTTACTTCAAGGAAAGCAGTGGCTCCGAACGTAATAAGGACTTCAATCATACTCTCAATAAAATCAAGGAGCTGATCCAACGCACACAAGATGAGGTACGGGACCACGAACGCTTTCTTGCACAAATCATTGAGCAGGTCCCTACAGGGATTATCATCACTTCACCTGAAGGCACGATCCGATTCATTAACCACTCTGCACTATCCTACCTATCCCTTCCAGTCGTTACCCACCTCCACCGCATCAGACAAGTGTACCCTGAGCTATACTCTACCATAGTAGAGATGAAGGAGAATGAGAGTAATAGCGTCAGTATCCAAACTGAAAAGGAAATTCAAGAACTAGTCGTTGAGAAGAACACAACTGAATTAGCGTACGAGACCGCTATAATCATTACACTCAATGACATCAATAGCGAACTGGAGGAACGTGAAACGGACTCATGGATCTCTCTTATTAGGGTAATGACCCATGAGATTATGAACTCTATCGCTCCTATTCGCTCCATCTCAGAAACGTTACTAAATAATCCAGAGGGACATGACGAGGTTACTCGCCAAGCGGTACAGACCATTCATAATACCTCCGAGCACCTCATAACATTTGTGGATAACTATCGTAAATTCACTTCCGTCCCTCAACCTCACACCGAAACAATAGACATACAGGAATTACTGAACCAGGCGACACTTCTTATCCAAGAAGAGGTTCTGAAAAAGGAAATCAAATTAAGTGTGCATCTTAACCAAGATATACAGCAAATAGAAGCGGATAGGAGCTTATTAATGCAAGTGCTTCAAAATATATTAAAGAATGCCGCAGAGGCGACAGAAGACGGTGGAGAAATCATTATTAGTTCCGACCATACCAATAACAAACGACCTTTACTGAAAATCTATAATAGTGGTGCACCTATTCCAGAGGAGATTAAGGAGTATATATTCATCCCATTTTTCACCACCAAAGAGAATGGCAACGGCATCGGCTTGAGCCTCTCACGCTACATCATGCGACTACATGGAGGAAACCTTAGATATAATGCTCAGCCTCACGGCAACACCTTTACTCTTGAATTCTAAGTATTTATAGCTATTGGTATGATACCTTCAAAAGCTATAGGTTGTACTTCTTGATTTTAGAATAAAGCGTAGGTCGAGAGATACCCAACTCATCGGCTGCAAGGCTAATATTATAGTTAGTCCTTTCGAGGGCTTGACGAATAAGCTGTGACTCCATGGCTTCTATCGTAATAGGCACCTGACTACCAGAAGTCTGATGAATATACTCAAAGTGAAAGTCATCGGTCATTAGTTGCTGCCCTTCGGATAAGATAACAGCCTTCTCTACAGCATGGCGTAATTCTCGGACATTACCCCGCCACGAATGTGTGCATAGCTTCTGCATAGCATCATCACTCACTCCAGATATATCTTTGGCATACTCCTCAGCATACTCCTGTAAAAAGAGCTGCACTAATGCAGGTATATCCTCTGGACGCTCTCTTAATGGTGGAATCTCTACGTGAATAGTATTGATACGATATAATAAGTCCTCTCTAAACTTACCTGTTGCCACAGCATCAAAAATACGACTATTAGTGGCGGTAATTAAGCGTACATCAAAGGGAATAGGCTTATTATCCCCCACCCTTACTATCTCACGTCTCTGAAGTGCCACAAGCAATTTTGCTTGCATATCCAGAGCCAGATTCCCTATCTCGTCAAGAAAAAGTGTACCACCGTCCGCTGCTTGAATCTTCCCTTCCCTATTAGAGTGGGCATCAGTAAACGCACCCTTAACATGGCCAAAAAGTTCACTCTCAAATAAGGACTCGGTGATCGCCCCCATATCGACTTGAACCATAGGCTTATGGCTTCGCAAGGATTGCTCATGAACATAATTAGCAAAGACCTCCTTCCCTGTGCCATTCTCGCCAGTAATCAATAAGTTAGCATCTGTGGCTGCCACCTTATTCAGCAACTCCACCACCCTTTTCATTGCGGCAGATTGCCCTAATGAGACTTTACCTAGAGCACCTCTACCTTGACGATGTGTCGAAGCCTTACCCTTGCGACTCTCTGCTCCCATAGCTTGGTATAGGCTATCAATTAATCGCTGATTATCCCACGGCTTTACTACGAAGTCTGATGCCCCACGTTTCAATGCCTCAACAGCCAAATCAATATCTGCATAAGCAGTAAATAAGACTACGGGTAAATCAGGGTAAAGTTTCTTTACCTCTGATAGCCAATACAATCCCTCATTACCAGTATTAATCCCTGCCTTAAAGTTCATATCCAGAAGTACCACATCAGGCTGAGACTTTCGAATAGTATCGAGCAGGTCAAAAGGGTAAGTAATCAATGTCGCTTCCTCGAAATAAGTTCGAAAAAGTAACTCTAAAGCATTTAGCACATTTTTATTGTCATCAAGGACAACTATCTTACCCTTCTTCATTACTTATAATAAACAATAAGAATCGCTACAAGCTTATCTACGCAAGTTCTTCATCCGTTGGTTAGCTATTCGATAATACTCTTCCATTCTAAGTTTATCAATATCATCCTGCATATCTACTAGGACTAGCTTATCATTTTCAAAAAATAATGTATAAATATATGGGGTACACTCATATATCTCCTTACAATAAGTCCCCTTATACACCAGACTCTCTACGTAACTACCATCAGACATTAACTCTTTTGTTACATAGTCTGGTTCGTGTTTGATAGCTTTCAGAGCATCCTGCCTACTGATCCCAAGATCCAAAGAAGAGATGACGTTATGAACCTCTGCATCCCGACTCATAAACCGGCTATAAGTAGAACAACTAGAGCACCCCACTATAATAAGTAGAGCGAAAAAGGTTAAATACGAAATAAAATTTAAGTTTGTTCTGTATCTCATAATATTATTAGTCTCAACTGAGAGACTAAGCAAATTTACATATATTTTTCTATTCAATTAATAAGAATAGATAAGCATGAGAGCACAGCTAAAAAACTTAAGATCGTAAACATCCTGTACATCACAAGAGCCCTAAATGACACATATTTAGTTCAGAACACCTGTAACTTATCGATTCAATGACTAAATAAAAAGTACCATCAAAAAAAGGTTATAATAATCAGCTATTTTTCTTCCTGTAAGAAACCACTTGGCTTCTCATAAGAAAAATATATTTTTTATATCAGAAAGATTTTTCTTTCATATAACTTAATTTTTGACTGCTTTTAGCCTTTTAGAATGATTGTAAAGATGTCAAAACATCACCAATTTGAAACAACTATTAATCAACGAATTAAATCTATTATATCATTATAAATACGAGTTTTCTAAATAATTTCACAGTATTATATTACAAATAGTAAGGGCCATACTTTACTTACCTCATAAAATGCTCAAATAAAATGCCATTATTGATACTTATCTTATATTTCTGCTAAGTGTTTAAACGACAAAGTAGAAGAGCATAAGAGTATGAGAGCCATAACTACAAAAGTAGATATCAAATAGAGAAGTTACACCCAGCTTAAATAAATGATAGTAATGAAGGCAAAAATAAAAAACGAATAACAGGACGTAAGTTTTATAAAAATCACAAACTTATAAAATAATAACCTCTAACCTCAAAAACAACATTTAAAATAAAACGGCATAATAATTACATTTCGGTTTCTCATTTGGATCATCCGCTACAATTTTTTAGTTTAGGTTATAGATAAGTCAAATATAGTTAAAAACGAAGATAAGAGCCTAAGAATCTAAAAGTTGCTATTGAGCAAGGTTCGGTAACAATCAGTCATTTTTTGTGGTATTAATCTAGTTAATTTCTGTACCTTTGCGAGTGGAAAGATGAAAAAGCTTCATCTTCCCAGTATGTTTGTAACCATACAAAATCTAACCCTCATTTTTATATTTACTTTAAATAATAACGCTATTTAGAGGCGTTAATCATTTTATGAACGGAAAAACCATAGTTACTGGTGTCATTGGTGCTGATGCTCACGCAGTTGGTAATAAGATCATTGCGTTTGCTTTGCAGCAAGCTGGCTATAAGGTAGTAAATTTAGGTGTAATGGTCACTCAGGAAGAGTACATTTCTGCAGCAATCGAAACTAATGCTGACGCTATCCTTGTTTCTTCCCTATATGGTCATGGCGAAATTGACTGTAATGGTCTGAGAGAGAAATGTGATGAAGCTGGATTGAAGGAAATACCTATTCTAGCAGGAGGTAACCTTGTCGTAGGAAAGCAAGATTTTGCCGACGTAGAAAAGAGATTCATGAATATGGGCTTCAATAAAGTTTATCCTCCAGGTACTCCAATTGAGACCACTATAGAAGATCTAGACAAGATTCTTGGAATCGAGAGATAATCACATTTGTTCAGCTTTATTGCGTACAAAAGCATAGTAAGCTATTTTTTATGAGATATCTAACGGCAGACTTTGGGAGCACGTATACCAAGGTAACAGCTATTGACACTGAAAAGAGTGAAATAATTGGAACGGGGGCTGCATTCACCACAATCGAAACTGATGTAATGGAGGGACTACATGCTGCGATTGATAGCTTGCATGCCAAGCTGAATAGCACATGGGAGTACGATCGTTTTTTATGCTGCAGTAGTGCAGCCGGTGGTCTTAAGATGGTGGCATCTGGGCTCGTACCAGAACTGACTGCTAAAGCAGCTAGAATGGCGGCATCAAGTGCTGGTGCTAAGGTCATGAAAACCTACTCCTTCGAAATCAGTAAAAGAGAAGCTCAGGAGATTGAGCAGATTGCACCTGACTTAGTACTACTCTGCGGTGGAACAGATGGCGGTAATAAAGAGACTATTATCAAGAATGCTAAAGTCTTAGCTGGTATAAAGGGGAAATTCACCATTATCGTTGCTGGAAACAAGAATGCGGAGGAAGAGGTAAGCGAGATACTAAAGGAGGCTGGGCGTCCATTCGTCGTAACAGACAACGTTATGCCCAACTTTAACACTTTAAATATCTTGCCTGCCAAAGCATGTATTATGCAGCTCTTTATCGACTCTATCATCGAAGCAAAAGGACTAACAGCAGCTCAAGACATTGCGGCTAACGAGATCATCCCAACACCTCTAGCGGTACTTAATGCTTGCGAATTGCTCAGTAAAGGCACGCACACCGAAGAAGGAATTGGAGAGCTCCTAGCTGTTGACCTAGGTGGTGCGACTACCGATGTCTATTCGATAGCGAAAGGAGAGCCTTCAGCCTCGAATATTATGCAGAGGGGTCTTCCAGAGCCAGAAAGCAAGAGAACAGTGGAAGGAGATCTAGGCATGAGGTATAGCTTATCCTCTCTAGCTGAAGAACTAGACCTTTTTGATTCAGCGAAAGAAATAGGTAGCAATCAAGAAGAACTTGAAGATTGGATAAAGTCTTGTATTGAGGTTAAGTCAAGAAGGGCTGAAAATACCCATGAATCAAAGTTCGAAATGGCTTTAGCTAAGGGTGCCATCAAGATAGCAACAGAAAGACACGTTGGGAAAATGACCTCTGTATTTACGCCTATGGGGCAGGCTTATACCATTGATGGTAAAGACCTGACTAAGGTGTCCAAGGTATTAGGAATTGGTGGGGCTCTCGTACACAGCGAAGACCCAGCATTTATTCTATCTGGAGTTAAATATGATCTAGCTTGCTATGAATTTGCTAAACCTAAGGAGCCAGAGTTCCTACTAGATAGTACATATATAATGGCATCTATGGGACTTCTGAGTGCTGAGTTACCTGATGTGGCTCTTCAGATCATGAAAAAAGAGCTTAAGTACCTATAAAGGAATAAGAGAAAGAAATTAGATTAAATTTATTATTAAGAATATACAAACTATGGATATCCGTAACGTTCGAATTAGCGACGACGAATTTCAAAAAGAAAGGAAAGAAGTATTAGCCACTTGGCCTACAGGTGCTCATGTGGACTTCAATGAAGCTGTAGAATACCAAAAGTCTATTCCAGCAAAGAAGAGATTTGACCAAAAACTTCAAAAAGCACAAGAAGAGGGAGTAACCTTAATTCAACCTCGAGCTGGTGTGGCACTTTATGATGAGCACATCAAGCTTCTTCAATTCCTAGAGAACGAAGGAGAGGCTGACTTGCTTCCTTCAACTGTTGATAGTTACACTCGTCTTAATCGCTACAAGGAGGCTGAAGTGGGAATTGAAAAAAGTAAGGAGAGTGGTCGCTCCATGCTAAATGGGTTCCCAATCGTTAACTATGGTGTGGATATTTGCCGTACTGTAACATCAGCTCTTAAAAATCCTGTACAGGTTCGACACGGTACCCCTGATGCTCGTCTTCTGACTGAGCTTTCTATCGCAGGCGGTTTTACTTCATATGAGGGTGGAGGTATTTCGTATAACATCCCATACTCTAAAGACTATTCATTAGCTCGTACTATTAGATATTGGCAGTACACTGACCGTCTTTGCGGTATGTACGCAGAAGCTGGTGTGGATATCAACCGTGAGCCATTTGGTCCACTAACAGGTACATTGATCCCAGCATGTATTTCTAATGCCGTAGCTATTATAGAATCTCTACTAGCAGCTACCCAGGGTGTGAAGGATATCACTGTAGGATATGGACAGTGTGGTAACTTAATCCAAGACGTTGCCGCTATTCGCTCACTTAGGAAGCAAACACAGGAGTATCTAGCTAAGTATGGATATGACGATGTTAAGGTAACAACAGTATTCCACCAATGGATGGGTGGTTTCCCACAGGACGAAGCTAAGGCATTTGGTGTAATTTCATGGGGTTCAGCAACTGCTGCACTTGCGAAAGCAACAAAGGTGATCGTGAAAACTCCTCATGAAGCGATGGGTGTTCCTACCAAAGAAGCAAACGCAGCAGGTCTTCGTGCTACAAAGCAGGTGATCAGCATGCTTCGCGACCAAGATTTCACCAACATTCCTATGGTGCTAAATGAGTCTGAGATTATCGAAGCAGAGGTGGATCAGATCTTAGCAAAAGTTGAAGAACTTGGAAATGGAGACTGGGCTCAAGGTACAATAGCTGCATTCGAGGCAGGTGTACTTGATATCCCATTTGCCCCAAGTAAATACAATGCTGGAGCGGTACTGCCAGCACGTGACAATACTGGTGCTGTTCGCTTCCTAGACACCGGTAACCTACCATTCAGCGATGACATCAAAAAGCTACACAAGGAAAAACTTGAAGAGAGAGCTCGCTTCGAAAATAGAGAGGTGAACTTCCAGATGGTTATTGATGACGTATATGCAATCGGTAAGGGCTTCTTAGTTGGTCGTAAATAATATTACGATGCAATCATTTACCCTGAAAATCAACAAAATAAAATCAACAAAATAAAGAGAAACATGAAAATTAAGAAAGTAGTATGTGCACCTGGTAAGACTGGTTTTTACTTCGACGACCAACGTGCAATCAAGCGTGGTGCGAAAAATGATGGTGCCTTTTACTCTGGCACACCAGTAACAGAAGGGTTCGTGGATGTTCGCCAAGCTGGTGAATCAATATCAGTACTTTTCATCCTAGAAAATGGAGCCATTGCTCACGGAGACTGTGCAGCAGTACAATACTCAGGAGCAGGTGGTCGTGACCCTTTATTTCTTGCCAAAAACTTCATCCCTGTGATCCTAAAAGAGATCGCACCGATGTATGAAGGTAAGGATATTACCACTTTCCGTGAAATGGCAGATCGTGTAGATAAGTACATTAAGCCTGAGACTGGAAAGCCTTTCCATACTGCTATTAGATATGGTGTGACTCAAGCTTGCCTTGATGCAGTAGCTAAATCTCAAAATAAACTAATGGCACAAGTCATTGCAGAGGAGTATGATCTTAAGATCTCTGACACTATGATTCCTATCTTTACTCAGTCAGGTGACGACCGTTATCTGAATGCGGATAAGATGATCATGAAGGGTGCTGAAGTACTTCCTCACGCATTATTCAACCATGTTGAAGAAAAAACAGGTCTGAAAGGCGAGAAGCTAAAAGCTTACATTGAGTGGCTACGTGATCGTATCATTGAGAAACGAGTTAGTGAATCATACAATCCTACATTCCACATTGATGTATATGGTACTCTTGGTATCGTATTTGACAACGATATGGAAAAGATCGCTGATTTCATTGGTGAGCTTGCTGAAGCAGCTAAGCCTTTCCACCTAAGAATAGAGGGACCTGTGGATGTTGAAGATAAGGATCTACAGATTAAAGCTCTTCATGACATTCGTAAGTTTATGGATGACAAGGGTATTGACGCTGAAATCGTAGCTGACGAATGGTGTAATACTCTAGAGGACATCATTGACTTCTCTAAGGAAAAGGCTGGACACATGGCTCAAATTAAGACCCCAGACCTTGGCGGTATCAACAATGCCATCGAGGCTGTCCTATATTGCAAGGAACACAACATGGGTGCTTACCTTGGTGGAACATGTAACGAAACTAACCGCTCAGCTGAGATCTGTGCTCACATCGCAATGGCTACTCAACCTAAGCAAATGCTAGCTAAACCTGGTATGGGTGTGGACGAAGGCTATATGTTAGTTTTCAATGAAATGAGCAGAATACTAGCACTTAAAGATGTGCTTTAATTAAAATAAAGAAAGGAAAAGAGAGATGGAAGAAATTAGAGTGTTATCGCCTACCGCTATCCTTGGATATGGTTTCCCAATGGAATCATTCCAGGAAGGGATGAAGCGTAAGCCTCACGTGATTGCTGTTGATGCAGGTTCATCTGACCCGGGTCCCTACTACCTTGGTGCTGGAATCTCATTTACAGATCGCAATTCAGTGAAACGTGACCTTGAGATTATGATACCTGCAGCTATTGAAGCTGGTATCCCAGTCATCATTGGTACTTCTGGTGGTTCAGGTGGAACTCCTCACGTAGCGATAAATAGAGAAATCATCCGCGAGATTGCTGAAGCAAAGGGCTTATCCTTTAAGTATGCTGAAATCTCATCTGAATTTGATAAAGAACTGGTACGCAAGTACTTCAAGGATGGAAAAATAACTCCACTAGCTCCTGCTGAAGAGCTTCAGGAAAAAGATATAGACGAATCAGTACGTATCGTAGCTCAAATGGGTGAAGAGCCATTCATGGAAGCACTAAAGGGTGGTGCACAGGTAATACTTGCAGGTCGTGCTTATGACCCAACAGTATTCTCTGCACTAGCTATCTCAAAAGGCTATCCAAAAGGCTTAGCCATCCATATGGGTAAGATCCTAGAGTGTGCAGCTATCTGTGCACTTCCTGGTAGTGGTAGTGACTGTATGTTTGGATACCTTCGTAAGGATCACTTCGAATTGGAGACTCTATCTCCAGATCGTATCTGTACTACACTATCTATCGCAGCTCATACTCTATATGAGAAATCTAATCCTTATCTACTCCCTGGGCCTGGAGGTCGTCTAAACCTTCACAACACAACATTTGAGCAAATTGCTGAGAACCGTGTAAGAGTAGCAGGTACAGTATTTGAACCTACTGACGGTTACTTTGTGAAGCTTGAAGGTGTTCGTAAGGTTGGATATCGTACCATCTCATGTGCAGCAGCTACAGATCCTATCTTTATCAGCAAGATCGATGAAATTGTAGCAGCAGTTAAGGCAAGAGTCAATAATAACTTTAAGGATTATGGGTTTAGCGACTATTTCCTAGACTTTAAGGTTTATGGTAAAGGTGGTGCTATGGGACTTTTCCCTAAGGTTGAATTTGAGACTGGAAGTGAGTTATTGATCATCATCGAGGCTGTAGGAGCTACTCAGCAAGAAGCAGACACCATCTGTAGCTTTGCACGAAGCACTATGCTTCACTTTGGTTATGAAGGTCGTGTCTCTACTGCAGGTAACTTAGCACTGCCATTCTCACCATCTGATGCACACATGGGTGAGGTATTTGAGTTCAATATCTATCACTTGATGGAAGTTGAAGATCCAGTATCACTATTCCCTATTACCTATAAGGAATTCAAGAATGGTAAAGTAAATTAATCAGAGAAAGGAATAACAAGATATGAAAACTTATAAACTAATCGATATGGCATCAGTGATCCGGAGTAAAAACTCAGGACCTTATGAATTGACATTCGATGTTATCTTTAAGACTTTTGAAGAGTATAACTTCTTCAAGGAACATGAGCCAATTACTCCAGAAGTGTTTGCAGAATTGTATCATATCCCTGTAGAAGACGTTATCCACGTAATTTACTTCGATCCTGCTAAAGCTGTAAAAGCGACTATCAAACGCCCAATACCTAGTGGTACTCTAGGAGAAACTGACGTTTATGGTGCACAGCAACATGCACCTTTAGTAAGATTTACATTCGATGCATAGTAAACACTCTGCAAAACCTAAGAGAGTCCAGGAACACTGGGTCTCTACACAATATTATGCCCCTCGAGGTAAGGAGAGACTCCTTACGCTCGGGGAGCAATTATCTTATTTCCACTTGAGTTTTACCGATCGCCTAATTGGTTTCATAGGCGATTCAGGGTCAGGTAAATCGTCTCTTATTCGTGGTATTTTTCCAGGTCTTGAACTGGCAAATGATGACGATGTTCTGAACCCTCGTAAGATAATGCAGGTGAGAGGAGGGCTGGATCAAATGCGTGAAGCATCAACGTATCACATTGATATGAGGTTTCAGACAGCCTTCACTCAAATGTATGAGATTGTTGACTTTGTTCAAGGTGCACTTGATCGTGGTAAGCGTGTTGTTGTTGAACACTTTAATCTTCTCAATCAGGCCTTGGGTCGGAATGCGGATCTAATTTTTGCAGTAGGCGAACAGATTATTGTTACTCGCCCTTCAATATTTGGTCCACAACCTCAAATACTATATGATATTGTTCATCAGTCACTAAAATACAGAAAGATGGCTCACTCTGGTGAAGAGGTAGCGTCATTTGCTTTAGACGAGCTTTTCAGTATCGATATGACTCAATATTATAGTGCGGATATACCCAAAGGATTTGTGCTTAAGTTCAATGAAAAGCCTAATCTGAATCACAATGATTTGGAACGCCTAGAAAATAGGATTAAAGAAATCATCAATGAAGATATCCGAATAGACTACTATGATGAAGATCATATCATGATTGGAGACGCTATTGTCCCTTGTGATGGACCCCGACTTCATGTGAGATCGACTGGTGAGATTGAAGACTTCTCACTTCATAAAGAGCTTATTTATGATGCCAGATATGGTGCCTACTGCTTGATAGGCTTAATGGACTCAGATCTTAATAGCCACAACGAAATAGACAATCGTAACTCTTATTACTTCTTAAGCAAGAATTATTAATTATTTACTCGTATGCGACAAATTGAAGCAAAAGATATCACAAAGCTTGTAGCGAAGCTTTGTATTGATGCCTGCTATTATATGGTGCCAGACATCAAGAAAAGAATGACGGAGTCCAAGCTTTCTGATCGTTCTCCTCTGGGTCAAGAGATCCTTGGGACACTCCTAGAAAATAGTGAAATCGCCCGTGATAATAAGAAGCCTCTCTGCCAAGATACTGGTATGAGCGTGGTATTTGTTAAT